>CAIJIZ010000232.1 GCA_903820735.1 uncultured Pirellula sp. | reverse complement strand
CGCCTGAGCCGCAAAAGCCCAATCGTTGCAATCTGTCGCATCCCATTCCACCAATGACTTCGCCCCCGCGTAAACGCACTGATTCGAAACCCGAACGACCGCAATGGGGAACGGATTCGCTGGACTTAAGACCACCTTAAGCCATGGGCTGAGGGTGATAAACGTCGAGTCGTCGAGCTCCATACGAACCCTTGGAGATCGGTTCGCCGTGCGCAAAGATTCTGTCACAACCATCGAACCAGATACGGCGATCCAACTCTCTCGGACATTCAAGTCCAATCGATCCAACGCATCCGTTGCAACAAAATCACATCCTCCCCGAATGGCCGAATTCTGAATCCTCAACTCGGAAATGCGCCCGATACCCGCTGCACCAGATTCCGCTATCTCTCGATGCACCTGAAACACAGGTACCTGATTCTTCCCCAACGAAGCTTGACTCGATAAATCCTCAATCGACAACGTGCAATGATCCATCATACATCTCGCACCGCCCCGTAGTCCCACTAGCCCCTTGTCCGTAGCTATGGACCCATCGAATACAGGCCGAAAATAAATGTCCAAATGGCTGAATTGAACTTGGTTCGTTTCAATCTGAAACCAAACCAATCCATCCGACACGCTGCCCGATGGCATCGACGCTTCGTCGATGACGATCAACGCCCGCTGTCCGGGCACAGACTCGATCGCAATGGTAGTGGCCTTGCCCGCTGCACTCGCCCGCCACGGCTTCTTCATAACGCAACTACCAGAAACCAATATCTTGCAGTCTCCTCCATAAGCACTCGCCTTCGCCAAAGCTTCATCAAGTGTGCGATATTCGTCAAAGGATCGCTCCTGAAAAACGTTAGACTTTTCCTCCTCACTTAATCCAGATTCGCTCACTACGAGGTAAGCCCAATCACCATCGACCACGGCAGGATTCCCGCCAATCGCATTCTCCGAATTCGGTTTCCCAACCTCACTGATCACTGAACCGATACTCTCCGGCAAACTCTTGCCATTCGACTGCGGCGATGAAGCTTGTGTCTCCTCACTGCTGGTTGCATCCAGCGTCATGCTGGCAACTTCTACTCGCGGGATCGGAAAAACAGCATCAACCTGATTGGAATTAAATAGCCATAATGTCACTGCTCCAATCAAAAGAATTGAAAGCAATGCCGGCAACAAAGTCTCAAACCACGATCGATTCGCTTGAGGCCCCCGAAACGTGGCGTCTGCCAAAGCCGATCCCCATGCAAGCCGATCGTGCTTGGCTAACATCCGCAAATCATTTGCAAGGTCTGCCGGCGACTGATACCGATCCCTGGGCTTCTTCGCCATCATCTTGCGCAGGATCGCAATCAACGCATCGCTCAAGTCATCTCGATAGATGCGAGGATCCTCCGGCATCTTCGTGCCATGCATGAGAAGCTTCTGCAACGCGGTCCCGTCCGGAAACGGCGGTTGCCCCGTCAAGAGAAAGTAAAGAGTACACCCAAGGGAATAAATATCACTCCTGACGTCCGCCTCCCGTGGATCATGCGCTTGTTCCGGTGAAATGTAATCGAACGTTCCAAGTGTTGTTCCACTTGCCGTTTGATCCCCCGAGGAGCGATCCAAGGCCGTGGTTCGAGCAAGCCCCATATCGACGATCTTGGCCAAACCATCGGTACCTAGCAAAATGTTCGAAGGCTTAATATCGCGGTGTACCACTCCACGATCGCTCGCGTGTTGCAACGCCTCCGCAACTTGACAAGTAAAGTGCGTTGCATCATCAACACTCAACGGACCACCATCTAAGACCAACTGCCGAAGATTGATCCCTTCGATAAACTCGAAGACTATGTAGCTCCAGCGATCGGTCTCTCCAACGTAGTAAACACGTGCTATGTTGGGATGATCAAGCTTCGCCGCACTTTGAGCTTCGATGCGGAAACGACGCATCGCGTCCGCTTTCCGATTGGTGATCGGCACCACTTTAATCGCGACGATTCGATCTAATCGCTGGTCGCGGCCACGATACACCGCCCCCATACCGCCTTGGCCAACCAAGGACTCGATCAAGTAATGATCCAGCGAGGAACCAGCTAGGGATTCAAGCTCCCGGAGGGAAGCAACACGAGATTCAACGACTACCTCTGGCGGATCGGATGTCCCCCGAACCTCGGTTTTATCGAGGTCGTCGAACGCATTATCACTCGGAGGAATTTGAGGATCAGCCATCGCCAAAACACATTGGGTTCG
>CAIJIZ010000231.1 GCA_903820735.1 uncultured Pirellula sp. | reverse complement strand
CGAAGCCGAAGGATTCTTGGCGGGCCAGGCGAAGTCATTTCTCCAACGCAAAGGTGTCGTCGCAGAGATTTGGCAAGGCAATTTTCTTCCTACCGGATCGGAACGATTGGCGAAGCGGCAAGCAAACCATGCTTCGCTGTTCCATCAAGTTCCGAGCGTCTACCAGAGCGAGTCGCTCGATGTTGACGACTTCTCAATCATCTTCGCCTATCCGTGGCCTGGCGAAGACTACTTCCTCAAAGACGTTTTCCGCTGCTATGCGGCCGACCAAGCGATCTTGTTGATGTTTCTCGGGCCTTACGAAATCGAAGTTTATCAGAAACGCTCGCTCGAACATTACTGATTAGTTGATTGCAGCGGAACGCCCAGTGCCGTTCACTCACAAGTGCCGTTCACACAAATAACGCTTCACTCAAAAAGCAATCGACGGTTACGAACGATTCGATGAAGTCGCCGTGCTGCGGAGAACTTGGGCTAAGAGAGGGAGCAATTGTTTCTTGCGGCTGACAACATCGGGGAGCTCATAGAGTCCTCGATCGAGGCAAGGGTAATTGATCTCGTCCCACGCTTCGGATTCCTTCGACAGCAGCAAGAGCGATCCGTTGCTCACTACATCGGTGACCAAGAGCGCCGAGAACTGTAGTTTCTGATCCTCGCAAAGCTCTTCGAGAGCGGTGCGTAGTTGATCTTTACGATCCCAGAAAAGATCGAAGCCAGTTTCCTCGATTTGCGAAATGGAGAACTTGATACCGTGCTCTGTAAATTCCTTGCAGTCTTCGCGAACGACTTCTTCGGGAGAACAGTTGCGCAGTGCTGATCCGATTTCGAAGAACTCTTTTGCGTATTGCTGAAGATTGACTTTGCAGAGACTTTCAAGCCAAGAAAGAATTTCCGAATCGATCAGAGTCGTCGTCGGAGAGCGCAAGAACAACGTATCGGAAATGATGCCCGAGGCCATACACAGGGCGATACCGGGAGTTGGGGTTAGCCCAGCGGAACGGAATTGGCGAGCGACGAGTGTGCAAGTCGAGCCGAGCGGTTCGTTGATGAAGCGAATCGGTTGTGTTGATTTCAGCGAGCCGCCGATGAGATGGTGATCGAGCACTTCGAGAATCTCCGCATCCTCCGCACCGGTGACAGCTTGGCTTAACTCGTTGTGATCTACCAGCACGAGCTTCGGTTTGGGTGGGTTGATCAAATCCGATTTGGTGACAACACCTAGAAGTACTCCTGCGTCATTGACGACCGGAAAGATCGGTTCATTGATACGTTCGGTCTTTATACGAGCTTCTTCGATGGGTTGCTTGGCAGGAAGTGCCACAAACTCGGTATCGATCGCTGAATCGATGAACTGAGACGACTTGATTCTCATCGTGGTCGTAGCAGTGTCGTAGGGGCTTTGAATCACCGCCACTCCACGGGATTTCGCAAGTTCGACCAGCCCGTCGGAAAGGGCATAACCGCCGGTTACTACAAGTGCTCGAACTCCGTGTTCGATAGCAGGCAACTGAATCGTGGGGCGATCACCGCAGACAACAATCAGTCTCTCCGCTGGGAATCGCTGCATACGTTCGGTGAATCCACCGGCGCTCATGGCACCGACCATCACCAACAATTCGTCAAGTTGTTCCGGATGAAGCTCATTCTGGAACGATCCGCAGAGAATTTCGCGAATCTTTCCGAGGCTTGTTTTCACCGTTCGCGTTTTGAGCGGATCGGCATCGTCGCGAAAGATCAGGTCCATCAATTGCAATAACGAAAGCAATCCGACGACTTTGCGTTGCTCGTCGACGATCGGAACCGCGCGGACTTCATGGTCCTTCATTCGCTGATAGACTTCGTAAAAAACTTCCCCCCGTTTAGCGGTGATCGGTTCTCGAGCACACAAATCGATCACTTCTGGGCGGACGTCCATCACGATTCGAGGTGCTGGCAATCCGCAACGTTTCAAGACGTATTCCGTACGTTTGTTCGGAGTGCCGCAGCAGGCGGCAAGAGCATCGGGGCGATGGGTTTGCTGCAAAAGGTCAGCGTATGCAATCGCCGAGCAGATTGCATCTGTGTCAGGATTTCGATGCCCAAATACGAAAGTCGTCATGCTTGTATCCAAACGTCCGTCGCGAAGGAGCTGCCCGAATCACTAGGCCCCAAAAATTAGGCCCTGAGAATTGGAACACAACGCGGAAATATCTAGGTGAGAACTTCGCGTTAATGCGAACCGGTGGGCAGTGTAACAGATCTACTGATTTCAATGCAGGGATAAAATTGCCGCAGGTAGTCGGAAGCACGGTGGGAAATTCAACCCTTATAAGTCCGAATTCTTTTCCTCCATCCTTGGCGATTCCTTGCTCCCTACTTGCAAAAGTCGCGAGCCCAGGCGACCATTACTGGCACATTCGGAGCGGTCGTTTGTCGTGACGGCTCGAACCCCTATTGAGAAAATATCATGCTGGAAATTCAATTGCCTGATGGGACCGTTGTATCTCATCCCGAGGATGCAACTCCTCTTTCTGTCGCCAACGCTATCGGAGCTAGGCTTGCGAAAGCTGTCATCGCCGCGAAAGTCGCTGACGTAATCGTCGACGCGAACCGGCCGTTGAAGACCTTTGCTGGTTCAGGGCCGATCCCCTTGAAACTGCTCACTGACCGCGACCCAGAAGCATTGGATGTGCTCAGGCACTCTTGCGCCCACATCATGGCGCGAGCCGTCATGCGGGTCTTCCCAGGAGTTTCTCTGGCATTCGGGCCAACCATCACCAACGGTTTCTACTACGACTTTCTCTTGCCGCACAAACTCAACGAAGAGGACTTTGCCAAAATCGAGCAAGAGATGGCTTCGATTGTTGAAAAAGCAGAGCCATTCGAACAATTCTCGCTCAACCGAGAAGAAGCAATGGCATTGTGCCGGGATATGAAACAGGATCTCAAAGTCGAACACATCGAAACCGGACTTGCTAGTCACGAAGCGCTTGGGTTCTACCGCCAAGGTGAGTTTGTTGACTTGTGCCGCGGTCCTCATATTCCTGATGCTGGACGGGTAAAAGCATTCAAAGTCATGAGTGTTGCCGGTGCGCACTGGAAGGGAAACACTTCAGGCCCAACCCTGCAGCGTCTCTACGGAACCGCTTGGTTCCAAGCTAAAGACATGCAAGCTTACCTTGACCAAATGGAAGAGGCTAAGAAACGCGATCACCGAGTTCTCGGTAAAAAGCTGGGGCTGTTCCAGATTACTCCAGATGTTGGACAAGGAATGTGTTTGTGGATGCCCAAGGGTGCCCGCATCCGTAGCTTGCTCGAAGACTTCCTTCGCCGTGAGATGCTCAAGCGAGGTTATGAACCGGTATACAGTCCTCACCTCGGACGAGTTGAACTCTACGAGACCAGCGGACACTTTCCTTACTACCGCGATAGCCAATTCCCACCTTTGTTCGTTCACGATGCGGGTGCCCTCGTCGATTCGTGGGTTCGCCGTCTGAAAGAAGACGAAGCTTTTGGACCTGAGCAAGAAAAAATGTTTTTGCAGGCAGCAGAAGTCTTGGGTTTCGAATCCGCAGAGTATTCCAAAGCGACCGACAAAAACGGCAAGCTAACTGCTTTGAACGACTGGCAGCATCAGCACGAGCGGTATTTAGTCAAGCCGATGAACTGTCCGCACCACGCGCAGATCTACAAAGCTCAACCTCGCTCTTACCGAAATCTGCCGTTGCGTTTGTTTGAGTTTGGAACTGTCTATCGCTACGAGCAAACCGGTGAACTCAACGGTATGTTGCGAGTTCGCGGTTTAACTCAAGACGATGCGCACATCTTCTGCACCGCCGACCAAGTCGAGCAAGAGTTCCGCAACACCATCGAGCTGACCCGCTTTGTGCTTGAATCGGTTGGTCTAAGCGATTACCGCGTTCAATTGTCTCTACGCGATCCGAAGAGCGATAAATATGTCGGTAGCGAAGAGAACTGGCAAAAAGCAGAAGCGGCCCTGAGAAAAGTGCTGGAAGAATCCGGGCTGAACTTTACCGCAGCCGAAGGCGAAGCAGCTTTCTACGGCCCGAAGGCAGACTTTATGGTGCGAGATTGCATCGGACGACAGTGGCAGCTGGGAACCGTTCAGCTCGATTACAACCTGCCAGAGCGTTTCCAATTAGAATACACTGGAGCGGATAACAAATCCCACCGACCCGTGATGATTCACCGGGCTCCGTTCGGCTCCATGGAACGTTTCGTCGGAATGCTCACCGAACATTTCGCAGGGGCTTTCCCGATGTGGCTCGCTCCTGAACAGATTCGCATATGCCCGTTGAGCGAGAAAACCAACGACTACGCTTTGGAGCTTGAGAAACAGTTCACCGAAGCTGGTTTCCGGGTCACCACCGACCTCAGAGGGGCGAAAGTACAAGCGAAGATCCGAGACGCACAGCTTGAACTCATCCCCTACATGGCGGTTATCGGACCGAAAGAAGCCGAGGCGAGATCCATCGCGCTGCGAGACCGCATCGATGGCGAACTCGGAACCAAACCGGTGGAAGAAGTTATGCGGCTACTTACCGAGGAAGTCAATTCCAGGCGGATCCGTCAAGTTGCAGAGCGAACCGTTGCCGAACCACCACCGGCAACCGAAGCCACTGGACACGAGTACTAAACTGTAGATAAGCAATGCTTCGTCTACAACGATTCATCATCGCCTTAACGCATCATCGCCGTAAAGCAACAACGTAAAATCTTCGAGGTCAACGACCAATTATGAGCGAGTCGCCTAAACCAAAACAGCGTCACGCAGAGCAAGTCCTCACGGAAGAATTCTTGTTAGCGCGATCGAAGATTCTCGATCTTGCCGCGACCATCGATCGCTTGCAGAGGGCCGATGGTCAAGTCGAAAGTCTGGAGAAACAAGAATTGCTTGAGCAAGGCATCAAAATCTTGCTCGATGATCAAGGCGAGAAAGCGAAGCGAGTGCAGCTTTTGATGAGTCGCCAATACAATCCTCAATGGCGAGAACACTATGGACTACATTGATCCCCACATTCACATGGTCTCTCGCACCACCGACGATTATGAAACGTTGGCGAGAATGGGTTGCGTGGCGATGAGCGAACCGGCTTTCTGGGCCGGCTTCGATCGCGGTAGCGTCGAGAGCTTTCGGGATTACTTCCGCCAACTTACGGAGTTCGAACCCAAGCGTGCTGCTCAGTTCGGAATCCAACACTATACATGGCTATGTATCAACGCCAAGGAAGCTGAGAACGTATCGCTATCGCGAGAAGTTATCGCGATGATCCCCGAATTCCTCTCTGCCAGCAACGTGTTGGGTATCGGCGAAATCGGACTGAATAAAAACACGAAGAACGAATCGACGATCTTCCTCGAACACGTCGACTTGGCCGCTAAATACGAACAGCAAATCCTCATTCATACTCCCCACCTAGAAGACAAATATCAAGGAACCAGAATGATCCTCGATATGCTTGTCCAAGACTCGCGCATCGAGCGATCGAGGGTGCTAGTCGATCATGTGGAGGAACACACGATCGGCGAAGTCCTCGATCGAGGCTTCTGGGCCGGAATGACTTTATATCCGGTTACCAAATGCACTCCACAGCGAGCCGCAGACATGATCGAACGATTCGGCTCCGAACGGCTGATGGCAAACTCAGCCGGTGACTGGGGACCGAGCAAACCGACGGCGATCCCTGACCTGATCATGGAACTCAAACGCCGTGGGCATTCAAGAGACTTGATCCGCAAAGTGGTCTTCGAAAACCCACGCAAGTTCTTCTCGCAGAGCAAGAACTTTAAAGCGGACGCATTGCACAGTGAGTCAGCGTCCAACTAAAGGCGAACGCAGATGCGATTAACCGATGCCGAAGTCGAGTCCTTGCAACAGTCGCTAACTCCCAATGTACGAGTCTTATTGTTTATCCATGCAAGCTTAATTGTCGGAGTCGTGTCCTATTTCGCGTTTAGCTGGAGCCAAGGGCTAAACTTAGCGAGTAACGACAAACCACCGCCAATCTTGCCTTTGGCTTTGGCGGTACTAAATTCCGTCATGTCTTTTGTTCTTCCGTCCGTCATTCGCTCTGCGACCCAAGTCGACCAGGAATCGGATGTTCAAATGCTGGCAGGAACGTTTCAAGTCGGGCATATTGTCGGAATGGCGCTGCTGGAAGGAGCTTGCTTTTTTGCAATATTCTCATTGAACGATCAGGATAACCCTCCTCCGGCGTGGTTTCTCTGCGTTCCCGTCTTTCTAATCCTGCTGATGTTCGCCCGAACTCCTCTTCCTCGCTCGGTGACGAACTGGGTGGTCAGTAAACTCGAAGAGCGAAGTTCGCTGTAAGTGCAATTGCTATTTGGGAGAGAGGGGGGGCCCGTCCAAGTAACCCCTTCGTTTCTTAGGCCCAGTCTGCTCTTCATCCAGTCTGCTCTTCATCCTGCTCTGAATTCCGATTTTGTCCTGTCTTTAAACCTTCCCTTTTACCTAAAGAATCAGAGTAGTTTATGGTCTGATTTTGCAGTCCTACTTCGTGCGTACCGTGTTATAGTATTGTAGTTACAGTATTGCATGGGCGGTTCGAATGGGTCTTCGTTCGTCGCATTGCCCCGTACAATTCAACTCTCCTTCTTCTACTTTCTCCTATTGTGAGCTTTGCTATGCACCAAAATTCCTCTTCCTTCTTGTCGCAGACACAGACGCCACGTCGTCATTTCTTGATGGGCGTTGCCGGCGCAGCTGGCGTTTTTGCAACCAGCCAAAACAACGCTTGGGGTTATCAATCGGCCGCTGACCGGCCAACCTTTGCAACCATCGGTTTGAGAAACCAAGGCTGGGCGATCACCAGCAAATCGTTCAAGTTCGCGAACTTCGCTGCACTTGCCGACGTCGACGCGAAAGTACTTGAAGATAACGTGGGCAAAGTCGAGAAGGGACAGAACAAGAAGCCCGATTCGTACAAGGATTACCGCAAGATTCTTGACCGCAAAGATATCGATGCAGTGATGATCGCTACTCCGGATCACTGGCATACTAAGATTGCAGTCGAAGCGATGCGAGCCGGCAAAGACGTCTACTGCGAGAAGCCGCTGACGCTGACGATTGCCGAAGGCAAGTTAATCGAGAAGGTTGTCAAAGAGACCGGTCGGGTGTTTCAAGTAGGCACAATGCAACGCAGCGAATTCAACAACCAATTCTTGCTTGCTGTAGCCCTGGTCAAGCACGGTCGCATTGGGAAAGTCAAAAAGGTCACTTGCGGAATCGATTCAATGGAATCCTCGCCAGTGATTCCTGAAGCACCTGTGCCAGAAGGACTTGATTATGAATTTTGGCTCGGCCCTGCACCGAAAGTCCCATACCGAGCTTTAGCGGAGATGCGACAAGGTTACGGCGGAGGGGTGCCTTTGTATTCCAACGGACATTATTCTTTCCGCAACTGGCACGAGTATTCGGGTGGTAAGCTCACCGACTGGGGCGCTCACCACGTCGATATCGCTTGCTGGGCAATCGGTGCAAGTGAAACCGGGCCAAGCAAGATTACTCCGGTCTCCTACAAACTGCCAGTTGAATACAAGGACGGCCATCCAACGGTCGCTGACAGGTACAACGCTGCTACCAATTTTGAAATCCACGCAGCGATGCCCAACGATGTGTTGATGGTTATCACCAGTGAAGGTGACAACGGTATTCTTTTCGAAGGAACCGAAGGAAGGTTCTTCGTCAACCGAGGCAAGATTACCGGCAAGCCTGTGGAAGAATTGAAGAGCAAGCCATTGCCAGAAGGTGCGATCGAAGCAATCTACGGTGGCAAGGTTAGCGAAAACCACACCGAGAACTTCACCGCAGCGATGAAGTCCCGCAAGCAACCGATCTCGGATGTTTGGACCCACAACCGCATGCTCGAGATTTGCCACTTGTCTAACATCGCAATGCGACTCGGCCGCCCATTGGCATGGGATCCTGTTGCTCGCGTTATCGTCGGAGACGACCAAGCAAATAGCTTCTTGAGCCGCGAGAGCCGTAAGGGTTTTGAGACCCAAGCGTAACGCAGACCCAAGCGTAACGCTACGTGCTAACGGTTCGAGTCCAGAGCATAGGACTCGCTAACGAACTAAAAACATTGAGCCGACCAATCTTCATTGGTCGGCTCTAGTTGTTTTTATCACGAAGCTACCGTGCGCGAATCGCTTCATTGATTCGCTTGCCTGTTGACTAACGGGCTTTCAAGACAGCTGAGCGTCCAAGGTCTGGAAAGTCGGTGAAGAAACCATCGACTTTAAGGTCCTCTATCAGAACTTTGTGTGTCTGTTCGATCGAGTCAGACCACCTTGGTTGTTGTTCGGTCCGAATCGTGTAAGGATGGACTTTAAGACCTGCCGCATGGGCTTGTTCGACAAGTCCGGTGCTACGAACGGAACCGTCGGGAGTTCTCTCCGCGAGTAGTTCCAAGGAAGGGCCTACTCCATCGACCTTCCCTTGAAGTGCAGTAACTGATTGGGCATCGAGCGGTTTGCCGATCAAATAAATCAGCGGCAGTTCGCATCGATAAGTCTCTTTGAGATTCTTCAGCGCGTCGAGTTCAAAACACTGCAGGTAGCAATTCGATTCGGGAGTGACTTCGAGTTTATCTAGAAGTTTGACTAACGCTTCTTCCATCGGCACATCGAATTCCTTGCGGTGAAAGGCTGGTCCCTTGAGTTCGATGTACAAGCCAGTTTTTCGGTTGGTGGTTTTATCGAGACCTCGAAGCAACTTTATCTCATCTTCGAGTCTTAGGATTCGCTGACCGAACCCGCCCGGAAATCGATCCGGAAAAGCTTGGGTTGTCCCATCTTTGCGTGTCCGCTCGTGAAGCGAGAGGGATTGGATTTCTTCCCAGGTAAAGTCTGCGAAATACCACTTTCCGTCTTTGCGATGACGGTCGGGGTAGACTTGTTCGACGTTCGTGGTCTCTTCCATGGTGATGTCGTGAGTAACGATAAACTGCTTGTCTTTCGTCATCACGACATCTTGTTCGATGTAGTCAGCACCCATGGCATGCGCGAGGACTTTCGCCCCCTCGGAGTGCTCGACGATATACCCACTTGCACCTCGGTGCGCGATGACGATCGGTGCTGATGAAGCTGCCCCGGGCTCACCTCCAACGGACTGCTTCGATGTTGCGAAGTCAATCCCATAGAAGACGAACGAAGTAGCCATTGCACCGAGTGCGAGTTGGCTAAAAGAGCGTTTGGACATGTTGGCCAGATGAACGTTACGGAAAGCCTTTGTGAGCATTGTGAAAGCTCCTGCAAGAACGGATGCGAGAGAGATTTGACTAGGCCCAAGATCGATCTTGGGTTGAATCAAGTATGACGCGATTGCGAAGAAGCGAAAAGCAAACATCCATCGCTTGATGGATTCTTCTCAGGAACTTCATTCAGCGTCGTCAGCAGGTTTCTCGATGTTCGCTGGTTTCTCTGGGCTTACTGGTTTCCCTGGGCTCATGGGCTTTTCCGTAGAGAGAGGCAGCGAAGTATTCTGCGCCGAAGTTTCAACCACTGAAGTTTCTTGTACCTTGACGCGATTCTTTGCGATCAGACACACTTCGCGGCGATTGTGTGCAAGTTGCCGAACTTGGATATCGGTGTATCCCCAAGACTTCACTCGATCGATGTATTCACCCAGGTTCGCCGCAGACTCCCATTTCGGAAACTTGATCGTGAGCACGAGTGCCCGCATGCGAGAGGTCGGATACTGCACGATCGACTCGACCGTATCGAGCGTATAGTTCGGCGTTACGTTGGCATCGCACACAAGGATTCGAAAGGGTCGGAAGAGTTTACGTTTGAGTTGCAAAGAGCGGCTTCGCCAGTGCGTAAAGTTTGGATGGGTCATGATCCTCGGATCCATCTCAGCGGGGTCGACCCCGGTCACCACCGCCCCTTGGTCGAGCAGCCACTGACAAGCGCCACCGGGGCTTGAGCCGATTTCAACGATCTTCTCACCCGGTCGAATCGCAAGGTCACCCCATGCGAAGGCTTCGGCGATCTTGAGGTAGGCGCGAGAGAGGATTTCGTCGGGGACAGGAAACTCGGGCACTCCTCCGGGCCAGAAATCGAATGGCTGTTGAGCGAGTTTTGTCGCGACCCACCATCGATTCGGTTCATCGATAATGATTTCGAGGATCTGGTTCTTTGAACGGGAATTTGCGCCGAGGGTTGCGAGGTTGGTTCGCTCGGCCGGCTCCAATCCATCTGGTGGGTTCGCAAGAATTTCGCGAGAATCCCCTCGGAGTCGAAGGGCTCGTTGCAGTTCGACAGCGACGGACCAAGCTAAGGGGCTTGACCCCGGTTCGAACCCGTTCCAGCCCGGTTGAGCGATGTCCCGTTGCCAAACGTGCCCTATTTGCCAATCGACTTGT
>CAIJIZ010000230.1 GCA_903820735.1 uncultured Pirellula sp. | reverse complement strand
ATCACCCTCGAACCCTTTGACCGCACGAAGCTTCGTGAATCGCGTCTGGCAATGGCATTTTGGACGCGCCATCGCACCAACACCGAACGACTTGGGACTTAAAGGCGCTCCCCCCACCCATTCCGAATTGCTCGATTGGTTAACCTATGATTTTTGCCAAAGCGGTTGGGATCTGAAACATCTGCACCGTCGTATCCTATTCTCGGCAACCTATCAACAATCGGTTCAGCGATCCCAAAATGCAATGCAATCCGATCCAGAGAACAACTCTCTAGCCAGTTTTCCATCGCGGAGATTATCGGCCGAGGAAGTCTGGGATCATTTGCATTCCGCAGCCGGTACATTGGAATTGGATTCTTACGGTCCTCCCTTCGTGCCCGCTCTATCCGAAGAAGAACTGCTCGGTCTCTACGATATCGAACAAAACACCACGAAAAAATGGCCCGTAACCTCGGAGCAAAATCGGCGTGCGATCTACATTTTGAATCGACGCTCCTTCCGATTCCCATTTTTTGAAGCCTTCGATCCGCCGAACAACAGCATCAGTTGTCCCACCCGTCAAACGACCACTGTTCCTGCTCAAGCTCTAACGTTACTCAATAACTCCATTGTCGCACTCCAAGCGGATGCGATGGCTAAACGATTGCTTCGAGAAGCAGGAGTACAGGAGAGCTCTCAACTTGAACTTGCATGGCTACTGGCCTACAGTCGCGAAATATCAGACGAAGAGCGGCAAATGGCCAAAGACTTCCTGGCCCAATCAAGAACCAGTTACAAAACCAAAGGGATCGACGATGCATCGGAACGCGCCATGGCCGACCTATGCTTAGCCCTCTTCAACACCTCGGAATTCATCAGCGCGAACTAAATGCAAAACCACCCACAAAACATAGAGCCGCACAACTGGAGTCGAAGATCATTGCTGGCCAAGGCCGGCATGGGAATCGGTGCATTAGCGTTTCTCGATTTAAATCGAAATCGTCTGAAATCTGACGATCCGATCGTACTTGGGAAAACACATCATCCTGCCAAAGCAAAAGCCGTTATATCCCTGTTCATGCACGGCGGACCCAGCCAAGTGGATACTTTCGACCCAAAGCCGCAGCTATCCCAGTACGCGGGAAAAACACTCCCCCCCAGCTTTGCAAATCTCAACCTGGAATTCACCAAAGCAAATGAAGCGATTCTGCTGCCGAGCCAACGGAACTTTCGCCGGTGTGGTGAATCGGGAATCGAAATGTCCGACCTCTTCGAGCATCTCCCAAGTGTCGCTGACGAATTAGCTGTGATTCGAAGCTGCTATCACACCGAGTTCAATCATGCACCCGCTCTGTACCTGACCCACTCCGGCTCAAGCCAAATGGGACGCCCCAGTTTAGGCGCTTGGACTACATACGGACTTGGATCCGAATCAGAGGAATTACCGGGATATGTCGTCATGCGCGATGGGCCGCTGAAAAGTGGGCCTGTAACCTATGGCAATGGTTTCCTACCTGCTGTCCATTCCGCGACGGAACTTCGAAACGTCGGGACTCCAATCCTCTATCTCGATCCACCAGCATCCCTTCGCGACTCCAATCAGCGACGAGTCCTCGACTTCTCCCAGTCCCTCAACAAAAGATTCCAACAATCCTACAAACACGACAACGCTTTGGAATCCCGCATCGCTGCCTACGAACTAGCGTATCGTATGCAATCAACCGCCCCTGAAGCAGTCGATCTGAGCCAGGAAACACAACAGACCAAGTCTCTTTATGGTCTCGATCAGGACGAGACGCGATCCTTCGGTACCCAATGCCTCAACGCCCGACGCCTTGTCGAACGAGGTGTCCGGTTCGTTCAACTCTATCACGGAGGCGGCGGCGACGGATGGGACACCCACGGCGAAAATGACGCAAAGCATCTTCGAAATGGCAAGCAGATCGACAAGCCGATCGCCGGCTTGATCACCGACCTAAAGGCCAGGGGACTGCTGGATTCAACCCTCGTGATCTGGGGTGGCGAATTCGGACGCACACCTACTTCGGAAGGCTCCGCTGGTCGCGATCATAATCCTTACGGCTATACCGTCTGGATGGCTGGTGGGGGAATCCGCGGTGGTACGGTTTACGGTGCGACGGATGAGTTCGGTTTCCGGGCTGTTGAAGATCGTGTCCAAGTCCGCGATTTGCACGCTACAATTCTACATCTACTAGGACTCGACCACGCTCGATTGACCTATTACTTCCAAGGTCTCGAGCAGCGACTGACTCAAATCGATGGAGACAGCAGAGTCATTCGAGAAGTCATTAGTTGACCCCCCCTCCTTCCCAACCCACCGATACAATTCAATTCATGATGCGAAAACTGGCGATTGTACTAACAATGGTCCTGCTAGGATCGCTGGAAAACTCGGCGAGTGAGCCGATTGATTTTGGCCGGGATGTATTGCCAATTCTTTCTGAAAACTGTTTCTACTGCCATGGACAAG
The DNA here is from genome assembly GCA_903820735.1 of uncultured Pirellula sp. Classification (GTDB taxonomy): domain Bacteria; phylum Planctomycetota; class Planctomycetia; order Pirellulales; family Pirellulaceae; genus JBKCUI01. The sequence goes on along the minus strand of CAIJIZ010000230.1, from coordinate 4,865 downwards.
ATGGAAGTCATCGTGAAGCAGATTTACGATTGGATCAGCGTGAGGCTGCCATGGCCAGTGGAGCAATCACACCAAGCAACCTAGCTGAGAGCTCTCTCTGGTCCCGAATCACTAGCGACGATCTTTCAGTGATAATGCCGCCCCCAAGTTCCAATCGAAAACTTGATCAGCGACAAAAGGAGATCTTAGCCAAGTGGATCGAACAAGGAGCCGAGTATCGCACCCATTGGTCCTTTGTTCCACCCACAAGCCCAATAGTGCCAACTGTTACTCAACGAGCGACAGTTCGCAACGCGATCGATCATTTCATCTTTGAACGACTCGAACGCGAAGGACTTGAACAATCGCCTTCCGCAGAACCGGAAAAGCTTCTCAGACGCGTAACGCTAGACCTTACTGGACTACCCCCAAGCGAGCAGGAGCTCAATGAATTTTTAAAAGACCCAAGCGACGCAGCCTATCGGCAAGTCGTTGAACGCCTTATGAACTCACCCCGATTCGGGGAACGTATGGTCTGGGATTGGCTCGATGCAGCTCGATATGCCGACACTAATGGCTACCAAGGTGATCCGACTCGACCCATGTGGTACTGGCGAGATTGGGCCATCAAAGCACTCAATGACAACATGCCCTTCGATCAATTCACTCGTGAACAAATTGCCGGCGATCTACTACCAAATCCTACCGTCGAGCAACTGATCGCAACTGGCTTTCATCGCAACCATATGATCAATGGCGAAGGAGGCCGGATCGCAGAAGAGTCCCGCGTCGAATATGTTCAAGATCGTGTCGAAACGACCGGAACGGTCTGGATGGGACTGACCCTAACCTGCTGCCGATGTCACGATCACAAATACGATCCGTTCTCACAAAAGCAATATTATGAATTAGCCGCATACTTCAACTCGATCGACGAAAGCGGCGCGAATGATGCAGGCGGCCTAGCAAATCCTATTCAATCGATTGCAACTCCTGAACACAAGCTTCGGTTGGAGCAACTCAGTGCCACTGAACAACAGCGACGTCAAGAACGCGAACAAGTGGAACGCAAACTCGCCGAACAGCAATCCGATTGGGAAGCCCAGTATCTCGCTCGACAAAAGTCGCCACCCGCATGGGAACCGCCGACACAATTAGCTTTCGCTTCAGAACAAGGAACCGAGCTTGTTCAAGATGGCGATGCAATTCTCGCCCGTGGGGCTTCGCCCTTGACCGATACCTACGAAATTCGATTTACTGCAAACACAAACGGAGTGACGGCTATACGCATCGAGTGTTTGCCCGACCCAAACCTCGTGAACTCGGGACCGGGGCGAGCGGACAATGGAAACTTTGTGTTAAGCGAAGTCGAGGCGATCGTTGCAGGCAAGCCAGTGGCTTGGCAATCGGCCACCGCAGCGCATTCCCAAGGTGGCTGGATGGCTTCGGGAGCCATCGATGGCAAACGTGAGTCAGGTTGGGCAATCGCCTCGGAATTTGGTAAAACGCATCAACTGCTATTAATTGCCGAACAAGCTTGGCAGGGTAAAGGGGACGATCAAGTAACACTGCGGTTGCGATTTGACTACGGTAGACAGCATACATTGGGCCGCTTTCGCATCGCCTTAACGCGACAACTTCCATCGGATTTAGTCCCCACCCCAGAGAATGTACAACAAGCCCTTGCCAAACCCGTCGAGACGCGAAGCAATGACGAACGAGGAGTGATTCGAAAGTACTTTCTAAACTCCCAAAGCGAATATGTGACGGCCAACGCCGCTTGGGAGCAAGTTCGCAATGAACGCGATCAACTTGAGCGAAGCTTACCGAAGACAATGGTGATGCGAGAGCGAACAACCCCGCGCGAAACATTCATCTTGAGCAAAGGTGCCTACAACGCCCCACTCGATAAAGTATCCCATGGAGTGCTCGATAATTTATTACCAGCAGAATCAAACGGCATGCGAAACCGATTGCAGTTAGCCGATTGGCTACTCGATCCTCGACATCCACTTACCGCTCGCGTGACGGTCAATCGTTTCTGGCAAATGTTCTTCGGTACGGGATTGGTTGCTACCTCGGAAGACTTTGGTCTACAAGGGGAGCAACCAAGCCACCCGGAACTACTCGATTGGCTAGCGGGTGAATTTCGCAACAACCAATGGGACGTTAAAGAACTGATTCGATTGATCGTAATAAGCCATACGTATCGCCAGTCATCGATAGTTACCCCGCAGACGCTCGAGCGTGACCCGAAAAACAGGCTGCTTGCTCGAGGACCACGCATGCGATTGCCAAGTTGGATGTTGCGTGATCAAGCTTTATTCGTCAGTGGTTTGCTAGTTGAAAACGTCGGAGGACCGCCGGTAAAAGGATACCAGCCACCCGGGATATGGGAGGATGCAACCTTCGGACAGATTCGCTACGAGCAAGATCACGGCGAAGCTCTTTACCGTCGCAGCTTGTATACATTTTGGAGACGCATCGTGGCTCCTCCTATGTTCTTCGATTCGGCCAATCGCCAGAACTGTTCCGTCAAATCAGGTAACACGAACACGCCACTTCATGCGTTGGTAACCTTGAACGATGTGACGTTTGTCGAAGCGAGCCGCGCATGGGCGCAGAGGATGCTGATCGTCGATGAGACGCTCTCGGACAATCATCGCATCGAAAAGATGTGGCGGATGGCCACTAGCACCATACCGAGCGATCAGGACAAGGCTATTCTTCAAGCTCGACTCGACAAACTGCGCACTTACTACACAGAACATGCGGATGAAGCCATGGCCCTGATCCAAGTAGGTGAGTCGAAGGCAGATGCCAAGTTGAATGCAGGCGAATTGGCCGCTTGGACAGGTATTGCTTCAGTTGTTCTGAATCTCGATGAAACTTTGAGCAAAGAGTAAACAGGTAGACGAGCCATGAATCAGAATTTCGCAAACGAAATGACTCGGCGAACGCTGTTTTCGAAGTCTTCGATGGGGATCGGTACAGCCGCTTTGGCAACTCTCCTTGGTAATGATCAGTCGAAGGCCAATGATCAGTCGAAAACCAGTGATCAATCGAAAACCAGTGCAACCCAACTTGGGCTTAGCGACCTGCCGCATCATCCCCCCAAAGCAAAGAATGTCATCTACTTGTTGATGAACGGAGGACCACCGCATATCGACATGTTCGACTACAAGCCGGAGCTAGAGAAGTATCGAGGCAAGGAGATACCGGAAAGCGTTCATCGCAATCAACGCGTTTCGACCATGACCCAAGGTGCAGCCAAACTCGCCCTACCTGCTTTCACAGGTTTCAAACAACATGGCGAATCGGGGGCTTGGGTTTGCGATTTCTTGCCCCATACCGCCGGAATCGTAGATGATCTGTGCTTTGTCAAATCGATGCACACAACTTCCGTGAATCATGCACCTGCGATTACCTTTTTTCTGACGGGCTCCGAGATGCCCGGACGCCCAAGCATGGGAGCTTGGGCAACGTACGGATTGGGAAGCGAAAGTCAGGACTTGCCCGGTTTCGTCGTCATGACATCGCGCGACAAAGAAGCCACCTGTGGGCAGATCTTCTATGATTTCTACTGGGGAAGTGGGTTTCTGCCATCGAAGTACCAGGGGGTTAAATTTCGCGGAGGTGGAGACCCCGTGCTTTATTTATCGAATCCGAATGGACTGACTCGCGAAGTTCGACGCGAATTGCTCGATGACTTGGCCATACTGAACCAGAGACACTTCGAGGAGATGCAAGACCCCGAGATTGCGACGCGTATCGCGCAATACGAAATGGCTTATCGCATGCAAGCCAGTGTGCCGGAGATCACAGACTTGACCCGCGAGCCAGAGAACGTTCTCGAGATGTACGGTCCCGATGTCAAGCGTCCAGGGTCGTTCGCGTACAACTGCTTGATGGCACGAAAGCTTGTAGAACGCGGAGTACGCTTTGTCCAGTTATTCCATGCAGGCTGGGATCATCACCGAAACCTCTCGTCACAGTTCGAAATACAATGTCGCGATACAGATCAAGCAAGTGCGGCATTGGTCAAGGATCTCAAGCAAAGGGGTTTGTTGCAAGATACTTTAGTTATCTGGGGAGGCGAATTTGGCCGAACGCCGTTCATTCAAGGTAACATCGATGATCGGACGCAATGGGGACGCGATCATCATCCCTATGCATTTACGCACTGGATGGCGGGTGGTGGAGTGAAGGCCGGCGTCTCCTATGGGCAGAGTGACGAATTTGGATTCAATGCGGTGGTCGATCCCGTTCATGTCCACGACTTTCAAGCGACGGTGCTACACCAGTTGGGCATTGACCATGAGAAGTTAACCTTCAAGTTCCAAGGTCGCCACTATCGATTAACCGATGTACACGGCCAAGTCGTACGGCCCATCCTCAACATTTAATCAGCTATTGCCGATCACGCCCCCTTCTACCGCCGTAGGGTGTGGTGAAGCGGTCGGCCAATGACTTCTCAAACCACTGCGACAACCCAATCACCACCATCGCATCCGCCCGGTCAACCACCGACCGCGAAACCCACCACTCCGCGCGTAACAACACCAGGCACTATGAACTGAAGCGAGTTCGACTTACCTCAAACAGCCACTGCTCTCCCACCTCATCCCCCATCGCGACTTAAAAGGTATTGGTCTTCTTTGCTTCTTTGCTTCTTTGCGTGAGCCACTCGCACAAGTTACGGCTTGCCTTATATGCTTGGCTCCCCTTCTCCCGCGGGCGGGAGTACATTGGCACCAAGTTAAGGAAGAAAACTGGTGTTTCCTTGGGATATAGCGCGTAGTTACCCTCACGGAACGTCTCTACCAAAAGTCATTCCAATGAGGGAACTACGCAATGGATAGGATATCCGATTTTGCTTGTAATGT
>CAIJIZ010000229.1 GCA_903820735.1 uncultured Pirellula sp. | reverse complement strand
TTTTGGTTCATGATCGGATTCATCTTGTTGGGGGCGGCTTTACGAAGCGCGAACCTACTTGTGATCCTTGCCGGGACACTCATCGGGATGTTGTTCATCCATTGGCGAATCTGTTCAAGGTCGCTGTTGCATTTAGAGGTAGAGAGGCGGTTGCCGCGAGCGATCCAAGCTCGTCGACCTTTCGAGATCGAGCTAACGCTTCGCAACCGCAAGAGCTGGCTTGGAGCATGGCTTGTTCTCGTCCAAGACCGAATGGTGTATTCACCGTTGCATGCGACGATTCACAACGCATCGCAAACGATTCAGCTGTTGTATTCATCGGTACCGCCGAACGCTTCGCGTTCCGCGAGTTACCAGTGCACAGCCCAGCGGCGTGGTCGTTATCAATGGCTAGGAATCGAAATCACAACTAGGTTTCCGCTCGGATTAATGCGAGGGATTCTTCAACAAAAAGAAGCAAACACGCTGATTGTTCAACCGGCGATTGGAAAACTGACTCCGGCTTGGAAGGATCTGTTTCTCAAGCGGCAGGTCAGTTCAAGGCAGCGTCAGACGCGCTCGCTCTCGGACGAAGGAGATTTCTTTGGGTTGCGAGCGTATCGATCAGGGGATAGCAGGAGGTGGATCCATTGGCGAAGTTCCGCACGTCGCGATGAATTGGTGGTCAAGCAATTTCAGCAACCGGACAACCGAGAGCTTATTATTTTGCTTGATCTGATCGAACTGACGCCCGACTCAAATGTTTCCGAAGAGAAATATCAAGACGTCGAAGACAAAGCGGTTGAATTTGTAGCGACCATGGTTCATCACATCACCGCAAGCAACATAGGGTCGGTGACTGTAGCGATAGGCGATTTAAATCCAACGATCGCTTGTCGAATCGCATCGAAGTCGCAGGCTTATTTTTTGCAGGAACGTTTGGCCACAGCGGGTGGACTCAAAGGTACTGGTCCACAGGATGTAACCAAGCTCGTTGAGACACTTCGGCTGCTTGAACGCGAAGTTCGTGAGATCGACCAGTTGCTTGTGGTCAGCACGCGTAAGATGCCACAGGACTTGATATCCACGTTGGAGATCGAGACGCAGCGGGTGCGGCGTGGAGAAGCGACCGAATCAGGAACGCATCGAGCTTTTTGGCGATCAGTTCGATGGGTCCATGTACGAGACAGTGAGTTAGAAAAGTTCTTCATTGCTGCACAGAGCGCTCCGTCGGAGACGGGGTCCGAGCCGAAGGCTTCGTAGAAGCATTATTCTTCAGTTGGTCGGCTCGTTGTTGGTATTCGTCCGCCAATTCGCTCTCGCCGATATCGCGATAGACTTTCGAAATTGTTTCGAGAGTTTGGATAGGGTTCTTCGAGGCTCGAAGGGAAACTTCAAATTCAGCAAGGGCTTCGGTACTACGAGATTGCCTTAAGAGTATTGTCCCGAGGGTATCGCGAAACGAGCTCGAGTTTGGCGATGCTTCCAGCGCAGCTCGGGAGTATTTTTCAGCCAAAGAAAGTTTCTCCGAACGGAGCAAATTGGTCCGGCTACCCTCGGGGGTATTCCCCGTAGATTGCGGGGGAGCATTCGAAGCGATGAGCCAAGCAAGGTTGTTCAGGGCGGGTGGGGAGTTCGGATCGAACGAAAGGACTTTCTCGAGCGAAGCGATAGCTTGATCGATTTTGCCTTCTTGCGCATCGAGATTTGACAATGCGAACAGTGGTTCGGTGGCTTGAGGACTCTCCGAGATCCATTGTTCGATTTGCTTACGGATTTCAGAACGAATGTTCGTCGAACCGGGATCGGAATGGAGGATCACGATTGCTTCGTATACATTTTTGTTCGATGGGTTCCACTGACGACTTTGCTGCAGGTGTTGCCAAAGCGTCTCCGGGGTACCATTCGCTAAGCGAGCTTTTTGAAACTTCAAGAGAAACAATTCGCTCAAGGCGTTGCTGATTGCTGGATCTTGTTCGAACCGCCAACCTGCATTGAGAATTTCGATGGCTGGATCAAGTTCTCCGAGTCGTGCCATCGCAGTAGCCGTTCGGAGTCGATCATCGATACTTTGAGGGTTTTCAGACATGCGTTGAGAATAGATCTGAGCAGCTCGCGAGAGCGCAGAGCGAGCCGCGATTTGATCACCTCTCGCCAAGAGTAATTCAGCAAGTGGGAACCAACGATCGGGTTGAGCTTCGGCGAGCTGCGAGAGGGAGGCGATTGCCCGATCAATTTGCCCGACAGCAAGAAAGTAGTCGGTGCGAAGTTC
>CAIJIZ010000228.1 GCA_903820735.1 uncultured Pirellula sp. | reverse complement strand
ATGGACCAAAAATACCGGGTTAGGTCACTGAGCATCGAGCGATCACTATCATCGCTTGAGTCGTTACCCCATTTATCCAGTGACGCACTGCGATACCTACTCTCACTGCGTGAGCGGTTGGTCTCGACTTCTGCGATCTCTAAGCGATTACCCCCCCTGATTAAACCGGTCTAATAGCCCTTTTAGAGGCTGTTAAACGGTGCTGACGGATATGGGGCGGTACACGCAAGCCGTCCAAATCACGGCGATTGCGGACGGAAGGGCGCGGGATTACATTCGAGGCAAATAACGCAAATGGTGCGATGGCGGCGTGACCGTGCCGTACGCCCTCGACGCGGGAAGGGACAAGATGAAGCGAAAACGGTACCTGCTGCTGATCTGGCTAGTGACCTTCGGATTGAGTACGGCAGGGCTCTTCACTTTTAACTTCTCCGCAAATTCCGCCCATACAGGCTTCAACTGCCAACCGACCAAGCCCCACACCAGTCAATGCGTAATCGTTGGTGTCGACCGTGGCGGCGCAGCCGACGCTGCAGGCATGCGCGACGGGGACCGTCTATCGATCGACCGTCTGCTTCGCATCATGCCGCTCTTCACTACACCGAAGCAGGTCGTCGACTTCGAAGTCGAACGAGCGGGAAAGGTTGTTCCCATAAAACTGACCATCTCTGCTCAGCCAAAAACACTCAGTGAGCGACTCGACGATTGGCATACATTGGCGATGTATTTTTCGATCTTCCTATCGACCTTACTCATCATCATCGCGAAAAATACATTTGATTCGTATCGTTGGATCGTTCCTGCGCTCTGCGTGTTCATGGTCGGTGGAGTGGCAGATGGTTCAAATTCATATCTTTTCAGTTATTACGGAACTTATCTGTCCCCATTCGGAGTACTGCTCGGCTTTGGATTGTCGTTTAAGTTCTGGCGTTCGTTGGCGGAAGAACTTGATCATTCATTTGGAACAATTGGTCGGCTAGCACAGATAGTCATTTGGTTAATCGGCGTGGGGATGATCATTACTTTCGAGTTGAGTTTCATGAACCAAGTGTATTGGGGTGACTATCGCAGCCAACTTGAATCAATCATCGGAACCGACAACAGAATCTCAGCGATTGAATCACTCTTCTGGTGGCTCTTTACGATCTTGGTTCCCATCGCGTGTGTTACTGCCGCGTTAGTGCTTGCACGGCGATTAGTGGGTGAAACGGCAAATCGCGCCTACTGGATCGTGACCGCGTTTTGCGGATTCTTCGTGTCGTGGTCGTTTGGCCAGCCTTCCTACCTGCTGCTCAGTGTGCTGGGTTTAACGGGAGAGTACGGCGATCTACACAACGATGTGATGCGATATGTTTCGTGGCTCATGCCGATTAGCCTATTCGCGTTTGTGTACCTCAGCCTGTCACAACGCCTTCTCAGTTATCAGTTCGTCTTCAATAAGACCGTCGTATATCTGTTCACGGGAACGGTTCTAATTGTTGCGTTTATATTGTTAAAGCAAAATATTGAAGTGCTGTTTGCGAAAGATTCCGACACTCAGAAAAGCATCATTAACGTGGCTCTGGCCATACTCGTCTTCTTGGCGAAGCAACTGAGGGATGTCGCCGATAACACATTACGAAAGTTCATCTTCTCGAATCTCAGTAAGCGAGAAAATCAATTACTAGAGTTCAGATCCAAAATCGGGCACTACACGACGGTGCCCGCGCTCATTGAAAACATGCGCGATGAACTATCAGCGTTCTGCCATCACGCCAACATCGAGATTTATGAGTCTGACCGCCGAAGTTATAAGGAGTTATCGGCAGGGCTCGAGATGGGGTTCGATGCTGAAATTCCTGTGCTGCTTCGAGCCAAGCGAGCCTATGTCACGGGTGGTTTTCGATCGGCGTCCTACCGAATTGTCTTCCCGATGTTCGATCGTAATTCGTTGATTGGATTCGTCGGCGTACAGGACTCCTCACAACTCCCAACCCTTCGACCCGATGAAATCCGACTGGTCGAGAAAGTCGTGCGTCAGTGCGCAACGCATATTGCGTTACTCGAACTGGATGAACTCCGCAAAACCCAGCGACTTGCTGTCGTAACAAGTGGTGAAGGACATCCATAAAGCATCGCT
>CAIJIZ010000227.1 GCA_903820735.1 uncultured Pirellula sp. | reverse complement strand
TTTGAAACACAGAGACACAGAGAGCACAAAGTTTGGTTGAGTAGAGACTGCGTCTCCACTGCACTTTTTTCTGTTTCACACTTTTCCCACCCACCCATTCCCTTCCCGATCTGTGACCTCTGTGCCTCTGTGTTTCCCCTGTCCGCGCATCCCCGTACGGAATTTGAAACACAGAGACCGAACTGAAGAATTTTGTATCCGTTTGTGTCGAACCCTTGGGTATCGACTCGGATAGTGTAAAACTATGCCCTGCACGGATTCCGCCCTGATCCGAAGCAAAGCAGCGAACTCGATAGAGAAAATGCAATCGGATGCAACCTCAAGGTCAATTGCTGATGAATACTGTGCTATTGGTGGAAGATGATTTAAAGCTCGCCCAAGTCGTAAGAGACTACTTGCAAGAAAACGGATACACTGTCGAAGTGGAGATGGATGGGGATCTAGCACCGGGGCGAATACTCAGTGAAAACCCTGATGTGGTGGTTCTTGATATCAACCTGCCCGGAATCAATGGCTTCGATATCTGCAGAAAAGTCCGGCAGGATTATCAAGGTGCCATTATCATTCTGACTGCCCGTATGGACGATGTCGACGAAGTCCTCGGATTAGAGCTTGGGGCGGATGACTATCTCTCGAAACCAGTCCGACCCACTATCCTCCTCGCTCGTTTGGGGATCCATCTTCGCCGAAAGACTTCGTCCGCAAATCAAGACGAATTGATAATCCGAGGGGGTAATTTAGAAATTCACCCTCGAGCGAGGTTAGTCAAGTGCAGTGGGGATTTGTGCTCATTTAAACCTGCGGACTTCGATTTACTTTTGATTCTTGCAAAAAAGCCTGAGGAAACCATCACGCGAGCGGATTTGTTTCAACTGCTCCATCCCACGGAAGAATATAGTTACTTCGATCGCTCCATCGATCTACGGATTTCACGCTTGAGACGCAGGCTAAGCGAGATCCCGGATTGCAATTGCCGTATTTTATCGATTCGAGGGAATGGTTACATGCTGGTCTTTGAACCGTGATAAGGCTGTTCATCAAATTCTCATTAATGATGGCGCTGGTCTTTATTGCTGGCCGTTGGACGTTCTATCGACTGCTTGAAGGTCAAGTGTTCAGCGATCGGCAACGCGTCGTCGCAGGGTTGACCGATGTCTATTTAAGTGGATTGAGAATCGTCGCCCAGGAACTCGCAATCGAGAATGAAAAGCAGAGAGAACGCCGTTGGGAGATAGCTAAAGAAGAACTTGATTCACCCATAGAGATTCGGCTTTTAGAAGAACTATCCAGTAAGGAGCGTACGCAACTTTCGCAACCGAACGGGTTCATTTACACATATCGCAATGAGTTCATTGATTATCTAGGAGTGCAACTCGATACCGAACACTATCTGCGTCTGGGCCCTATCGCCGACAAGACCAGTGAAGGAATCGAAGACAAGGTTTTCGAATGGCTTCGAGTCCTTGAAAGAAAAATCACTTCGTCGAGCGATATCCAATCTACAAGTGATATAGAAGCTCTACTCTCACGCATCTCGTCCGATTCCCGAGTGCCGGTTCGATTGATCGCTCAAGGATCGCTCCCATCGGATCCCATGCAGCAAATCGCAAGTGGAAAACGAGCAGCGTTTTATCGCTTAGGGAACGATTACTATGTCGCGATGCCCTTAAAGGGACGCGACGATTGGATCAGTCTCGGGCCGTTGACCAAGGTCAAGGTGGTGGCCGAGCGAACACTTACCAGAGCGATGTTGATCTGGTTTTCGATCGTTATGGGGTCTGCGGCTTGGTTGGTCTACAATGTTTCAAGCAAGTTTCGGAGGATCGAGCTGGCGGCGAGAAAGATCTCGGAAGGTGACTTCGATTCCCGCGTCGATGAATCGATTGCGGGGGAGTCCAAAGTGCTTGCCAGTGCTTTCAATGTGATGGCTACGAATACCGAACAGTCTATTAGATCTAAGAAGGAGTTATTGCAAGCGATTTCGCACGAACTGAGAACCCCCTTATCTCGCCTTCGTTTTGCTGTGGAGTTGTTGGATGTATCCACCGAGCCGGAGGTTAAGCAATCCCGAATGATGGTTGTTCGCCAATCGATTGATAACCTCGATGATATCGTCGGAGAAGTCCTCGATTATGTTCAGAACGAGTCTGTGCAGAGCTTAGGTCAGATGCCGGTGACGTCTCGGGAATGGATTGAAATCCGACTGGGGCTTGTGCCGATGATCAAAGTATTTGAATTGGAGCATCCACATTTAAAGTTTGAATGGGTCTTTACGGGGTCACCGATTTGTACCGATGTTTATGCGGATCGAATCCCCTTCCATCGCGTGGTGAGAAACTTGCTCTCGAATGCGGTACGGTACGCGAAGACGACCGTTCGCATTCATGTCTATCGATCTGCGGGGGAGCAGCCAGCAGTATGTGTTGAAGTCGAAGACGACGGGCCAGGGATTCCTAAAGAGAATCGCAGCGAAGTTCTTGCTCCGTTTGTGCGGATCGAGCCCGATCCGCGGCGAGAAGTGCGGTCGACAGTCACCACGACAGGCCTAGGGTTAGGTCTTGCGATCGTCGATCGTTCTCTCAAGCAGCATTCAGGGACCGTAAGCATCCATCGCGGTGAGCTCGGAGGCTGTCTCGTCCGCACTTCTTGGCCGATACCATAAAACACCTGCTTCCCAACACTCGCTTAGTTGCGATGCCCCCTCGACCGACAAAAAATCTGCAATTAAGGCAGTAATTTCCGACTAGTTCTTGGCAAAAAGCAGCCCAAAGAAAAAGCCCACATGCTTTCACCTACCTTCAAGCTTGCATTATTCGATCCACCCAAGCCGGACTCGTTCGATGAAAATTCAAACTCAATGTCCCGCTTGTAGCACACGATATGCCGTCAAAAACAATTTGCTAGGTAAGAAACTTAAATGCAAATGCGGCAAGGTTTTTACCCTGACACAGCCGGTTGCCGAATCGGCCGAGCAATTGGGAAGTGTCGATGTTCCGCAAGACTTCTGGTACAAGCAATTCGATGGGATTGAAGATGAAGTACAATCGCCCGCGATAGCAACAAAGTTCGAGGCGAGGGATGACGAGCCGAAAGCGAATTTTGAAGCGACTCTTTCAATGGATCCCGTCAGCGGTGTGAAAATCTACGGAGTTCTCTGTGCTCTAATCGGGATATTATTTATAGGAGTATGGTTACTCTTAGGGTTCTTTGTATTTGGCGTCAATGCATTGTCGTTCATATTGCTCCCAATTCTGGTGACGACGGGCATTGCTGTCTTCTACCCGAGCCGCGCCCTGTTGGTCAACCACAGGCTCATCAAGATAAATAACGAAGGTATCACCGTTCAATGCCACAATAAGTTGCCTTGGCCCTGCTGGGGGAGGCACATTCCTATCGATGCAATTGAATATGCCCAAATTCAGTGCCGCACGGTCACAAATTCCCCACTCTTAGGAAATGCCGAATACTCCCACACGACCTACGGAAGCAAGGGCAGGACTTACGATCACTACTTCGTTTACGATTTGATTTGCAAGCTCAAGAGTAATATGTTCGAAACTCGAGTTGCGAGTGTAACCGACCGAGCAGTTTCAAAAAGCATGCGATTACACTTGAAAAGGCTCCTGCGAGAAAACGAGTCCGAGTCGTAGAATTCCGCGTCGTGCTTCCCCCGCAACCATCCACATCTGCAGCCATCCTCCCCCGTCTCTCGATACGTGGCTGGTGGAGCTAGCTTTTGGCATCGAGTATCACTGCTTGTCATTGAGTAGCTCGAGCATCGCTTTACCCATCGCTTCGCCAACGTCCATGTAGACTTCCGCCTTGCCTCCATAATGACCATTTCCGCTGCCACCTTGAGCCATTGGGTTGGTGTAAACGGTCGCTACGTTTCCCCTGAATTCCGGGTACTTTCCAGTTGCCCCATGCACCGCAAGATGAGCTTCAAGCACCTTGCCGGTGTTGCCCTTGCTCCCTTTGACGGCTTCGCCAAGTGTGCCAAGCACAAACTTGGCGTTCGGCGCATGGAAGTCCTCGCGAAGCCGCTTGATGAAATGAACCAGATTCTGTTCGTATCGACTCGACAACGCTTCGCTACCCGCGTCGCGCTCGCCTTGCCAAAAAAAGAATCCTGTAACTTCGTACTGCGTAGCATTTGGATAGTGCTGCCCAAGATCAACCAAAGCTCGCTTTGCATCCGACGTGTCATCGTCGTATTGCTTGCCGGCATACCAACCAATCGGCTTAGGTTCTTCGCCCTTCTTCCATCGCTCGGGTGAGCCCTTGTAGCCGGGATGTACCCAGTCGACCCCCGCGCTGTCGGTGAACTCGAACCCCTCAGATCCCGGGGGTAAGAGATCCCAGCCCAATGCCCGATTGCCAATGCAGCACTTGAGAATCATCACCGGCGCCTCAATGGCATTCCCCAGCGGATGCCCTATTCCGTATTCCGGACCGAGATTCCCACCTTTGACCGTCATCCAGTCGTTGTTGAGGAGTTTACCCTGACCATTGCCACCATAACGAACGAAGCGGACATCATTTCGGACCGTCCAAGCCCCAGCTTCGTCGACGAGATAAGGATACTTCTTCTTCTCCTTGACCGCATGTTCGAGCGAGATGTCCCCGCCCTTGACCTTGCCAAGCCCGACCATGTTCGACTGACCCAGCAGAATGAACACCTGCACCGGCTTCGACATATCTGCCGGCTTGCCGTCCGGTCTAGGAATTTGGGAGTTGTTCTGAGCGAGCGCGGGCAACGTTGTCGTGAATGAAAATGTCGCAACGGCGATCACTGCGAATCGACTGAAGTATTTCTTCATACTTTCTCCCAAGTTTGGATAGTTCGTTGTGTTGTCAGCAAAAGCTATTCAGGACACGTCGTAGTCTAACCGACTGGAATTCCGATCACTACACCTCATGCTCGGTACTCCTTATCCTCCTCCCCTTCGGTACTTTCATACTCGTACCCCGCGCAGCAGTATTCATACTCGCAAAGACCTCTCTATTTTCTGGCTGAATTGATTGCGTTCCTCAAATCTATGGACTTGAGGAACCCTACCAATCGTGATCGGGTAAGTGATTTGGTATGGCATCTTTCCTAGTACTGTCGCCCAACACACTAAACTTCGTAGCCATACCCACTGCCAAATGGTAAGGGCAACGCTTCGCCCATCACATTGCCCCATCCAACTCCCTTCCCACCCCTAGAAGTCTTCTTTTCCCCTATTTCTTTCGGATTAGAAACTCACCCAAGCGGATTGTGACCCATAAAATCACCTTGCAAGGGCAAAATGATGGGGCTTCAGTAGTTCGAACGTTCAAATGGTTGCCACGACTCTATGGGTAGCAGCGCTTCGCAACTGCAAGCCCATTCGTCCTTGCCGAGCAAGAAGGAGATCAAGATGACCAAGATTGAAGTTTATGACCCCGCCCTATGTTGCAGCACAGGCATCTGTGGTGTCGATGTGGACCAGGCTAAAGTCACCTTTGCCGCCGATGTGGAATGGCTCAAAACCCAAGGGACGCAGATCGAGCGTTTCAATCTAGCTCAACAACCGATGGCTTTCGCTGAAAACCCGATTGTAAAAGGTTTTTTGGAGCTCTCGGGTGCCGAAGCGTTACCATTGGTTTTGGTGGAAGGCGAAATGGCGCTTGCTGGCCGCTATCCGAATCGAACGGAATTGGCGAAGTGGGCGAAAGTCAGTATGCCAGTTCTGGACGCAAAAACAACCGATAGTTGCTGCGGTGGAAATCGCTGTTGCTAATCCCTATTGCCATAAAAAAGTTTTGACATGATGAAATTTCTCGACCAACTCCCAGTCTTCCTATTCTTTACCGGGAAAGGGGGGGTTGGTAAGACGTCATTGGCATGCGCTACCGCGGTTGAACTTGCTGATGCAGGAAAAAGAGTGCTGCTGGTCAGCACCGACCTCGCCTCAAACGTCGGTCAGGTATTCGGTATCGCTATCGGCAATAAGGTCACGCCTTTTCACTCGGTGCCAAGATTGTCCGGCTTGGAAATCGACCCGCAAGCCGCCGCGCAGAGTTATAGGGACAAGATTGTCGGACCCGTTCGTGGTGTTCTACCTGAGAATGTTGTCAAGGGTATCGAAGAGCAACTCTCGGGTGCTTGCACAACGGAAATCGCAGCATTTGATGAATTCACCGCACTGCTGACCGATCCGGCGATACTTGGACAATACGACCACGTCATCTTCGATACCGCACCGACAGGCCACACAATTCGGCTGTTGCAATTACCGGGGGCATGGACCGGATTTCTGGATCAAGGTAAAGGGGATGCCTCTTGCCTCGGGCCACTCGCTGGATTGGAGAAACAACGGGAGAAATACAAGTCTGCTGTAGATGCACTATCCGATCCTAAACGCACTCGATTGATACTCGTAACCCGTGCACAAGCTTCTTCACTGCGAGAGGCCAACCGTACCCACGATGAATTAACCGCAATCGGTTTCAAACAGCAGTATCTCGTGGTCAACGGAGTGCTTGCTCAAGCAGATACCAAAGGAGATCCGTTGGCGTTGGCCGTTTGGCGACGGGAGCAAGCCGCGCTTGCCGCGATGCCCGAAGCCTTACGATTGCTGCCGATCGACTTTGTTTCGCTAAAGTCATTCAATCTTGTCGGGCTAACATCTCTCCGCGAACTTCTCGTTGAGGGAGTGGTAAATGCCACCGAAGCTGTTATCGATTTACCGAAACTGCAAGCACCCGATCTCGCTACGCTGGTCGATAGCCTCGTTGGTGATGGACACGGTCTAATCATGTTGATGGGCAAAGGAGGAGTCGGTAAAACTACGATTGCCGCGGCAGTCGCGGTCGAATTGGCAAACCGAGGATACCCAGTCCATCTTACGACTTCCGATCCCGCTGCACATCTCGCCGAAACGTTAGAAGGTTCTGTTGAGCACCTGAGTGTGAGTCGAATTGAGCCACACGTCGAGACGGAGCGATACCGCCAGCATGTTATGGATACCAAAGGAAAAGATCTAGATGCACAAGGCAAAGCTCTCTTAGAAGAAGATTTGCGTTCTCCTTGTACCGAGGAGATTGCTGTATTCCAAGCTTTTTCGCGAATCATCCGAGAGGCAGGAAAGAAATTCGTCGTGATGGATACCGCACCGACAGGCCATACACTTCTATTGCTTGACGCGACCGGCGCGTATCATCGTGAAACAGCGCGCCAAATGGGTCAAAGCGGCCTTCATTTCTCCACCCCTATGATGCAGCTACAGGATGCAAATCAAACCAAAGTCCTAATTGTTACCTTGGCTGAAAACACTCCGGTCCTTGAGGCCGCGGGACTGCAAAACGATTTGCGCCGTGCCGATATCGAGCCGTGGGCATGGGTTATTAACAACAGTTTGGCGATCGCGAATCCCACCTCGCCCCTCATGCGTCAACGTGCATCCAACGAACTTACTCAAATTGAAGCGGTTACGACGCAGTATGCCAAGCGGTGGGCTGTCGTGCCGCTTCAGGCAGAAGAACCCATCGGCGTAGAGCGCCTGCAGAAACTTGCACGTCACGGAATCGGATGATTAGCCCAAACTCCCTGCGGGAAGTGGGTAGCGGTATACAATAAGGCTTCCAGTCAATCATGAACTCCAACCTCTTTACCGATATTCCGACCAACCTGCCACAGGAGCTTTTCACCACATTGCTCGCTGCAAGCAACTTGCGCATCGAACGCATCGTCTCCCATGGCCATACTTCGCCTGAAGGATACTGGTACGACCAAGACCAACACGAATGGGTGCTTGTGCTACAAGGAGCGGCACGACTGTCGATTGAAGGAGAAATCAAAGAGTTGAAGCCAGGGGATTCCATCAACATCGGTGCGCATCAGAAGCATCGGGTTGAGTGGACCACACCAGAAGAGCCAACTATTTGGCTGGCTGTTTTTTACGAATAGTCGAGCAAGTAAGATGCCAAAAGAACCCAAGTCTCAGAGCGTTGTTCCCTTAAGGATTATCCTTGTATCGCCACCTCCCGGAGTAGACTTCGGCATACAAGAAGGGAAAGGCAACGACTACACGACCATTTCAGTGCAACGATCAAAGGT
Organism: uncultured Pirellula sp.; assembly: GCA_903820735.1. Taxonomy (GTDB): domain Bacteria; phylum Planctomycetota; class Planctomycetia; order Pirellulales; family Pirellulaceae; genus JBKCUI01. Next base: position 38,962 of record CAIJIZ010000227.1, on the reverse strand, counting down.
GGGTAATCTCGCTCTCGAATGCACCATCAATCTCAAAGGCGATAGGCCGGATGGCCCCCCTATCTTCGCAGGTGCCGTGGCTCAAGGGCCACCATCTGGACGATTCATTTACATCGACATCGGGAAGTCGGCTGGTCAATTCGATAGTTGTTGGCAGCGACGAATTAAAATCCCTTTGGAAGGAATTACTTGGGAGATGATTGACTCGGTATTGGAGAAACCAAATCGCACCATAGAAGCCACGATTCCTGGAACTGGGAAAGATGGTGGTCCGATTTGTGCGACGGTCAGACCGATAGATGGATGGAAGGTTGTAAAGGGATAAATTGTTAGGAAACCAATGGATAGGGAGCCAGCAGTACTGGCGTTAGTTGTGCGGGAGTTAGTTGTGCGGGAGTTAGTGGTGCGGGTCTCCCGGCCCGCAGACCGCGCAAGTTTCCATGAATATTGGCAGGCCCGAACGAGCTACCTAAGGCCGATTGATGCAAATCCGAATTCGTGTTAACTGGCATGCTTTCCCAACGACTCCGTGCTCTCTGTGTCTCTGTGTTTCAACGGGCGTCTCTGTTTTTCAAAGGGGGTTAGAAGTGAAAACTTCGATTCGGTTCCTGCAAACGACTCCACTCGTTAGCTTCCCGCCTCCGGAAACGGCTCCTCAAGCAATCGCTGAACATGGCCGACTAACTCATCCATCGAAAACGGCTTGTGCAAGTACTCATCCACTCCAAGTATCCTTGCATACGCTTGATGACGCTCTCCCTCGTTACCCGTGACCATGATCACTCGAATCCGATTGCGACTCGTTCGACGCAAATGCTCCAAGACCAAAAAACCACTCTGCTTGGGCATCATCATGTCAAGCACCATCAAGTCGGGCTCGTAGGTCTCTAACTTCGCTACCCCAGCCCCCCCGTCGGGCATGTGCACCACTTCATAGCCCAACCCCGTCATCGCGAACTTCACGGGGCCGGCAATCTCGATGTCGTCGTCGATTATCAAAATCCGCGGCACCCGATTCTCTCGCTTCCAAGCCGGCTCAATCGCCATGTTTACTTCACTTTCATTCTGCGTGTATCGTACCCCCTCCACACCTACCGACAAACTATCTTGGAGAGTGTATCAAATCCTCGCCAATACGACTAACCCCGACCTCTATTCCCCTCGCAACCATAACCGCTTCCTGGATATGAACTCTACATGGTGATCGATGTGCTTGATGAACTTCTCAACGAGCGTCAGTAAACTAACCGCCCCTACCTCGGTATGAATCCCCTGACGCTCCCAAGCCAGCTCAGGCAGTGCTTGCAAGTGGACGGCTGTCATCTGGCGGTTGCGATGAAGCATCTCCGATGCCATAAACGTATCGATTCGATCTGTACCAGGCAAGTTCGCAAAAGCAGTCTCGTCAAACGCGACCAATAACGGCCGATCCATGCACGCTACTCGCTTCATGCGATCCGAGCCAATCAAATCAGAATCCAGCAAGTGTGTCACAATCTGGTGGATCGTCCATGAACCGTCCGGCGGACGCTTATGCAACTCCTCTCGACTTAGCCCCCATATACTTTGCGACAACCTCGGACCACCTGCCAAGTACTCATCGATCCGCTTGCGAACCAATCCGGAATTCGTCCCCCGCATTTCCGTATCGCTCGCTGTTGTGTTACTAGTTGTAATGCTAGTCGTGTTGTTCGTTGTCATTGCCTTCTCGCCTGTTGCCGTGAAATGCCAGTTGCTGTGAAAATGATCCGACTTTTTGAAAAGCCGCGACTTGCTGGAAAACAACCTCTGATAAAAAGCCAAATGCTGCTGGGAAATCGCTTCCGGTCGCTCCAGGGTTAAGCCTATCGCTCGCACCAGAAATGGCTATTCGATCGGATAATTACTGCTTATCCCCACTGCTGAATTCTAATTGCCTAACCCTAAATTTACTCATCCAACCTAGAATTTTCATCGCTGAACGCCCCAATCCTTCTCGACCCATGAACTCTCTGCCGCAGGTCGCTTACTCGACTTTGAAGAATCCGGTATCCTATTGGTTTTCCTGTGATGCTCGTTTTACTTCCTCGTCCCTCACGTTCGACAACGCGGTCTGTTCTATGGCTCAAACCTCGGAAATTCAGTGCCCGACGTGTTTAAAGTTTTTTGTTCCGGAACTGCGTGCTCCGGAAATGCCTTTTTGCTCGATGCGATGCAAAATGGCTGATTTGAACCGATGGTTTACGGAAGATATCGGCTTGCCGGTACTCCCGTCGCTCGACGACGAAGAACCTGAACCCGAACCACCACCCTCGGCTCCGAGGGAATGGCATTTCGATTAAATAACCGACTTGATCTCATCATGACTGAACCATCCCAAGCGACCCCTGATCCATCGGCAGCAAAGAGCCCCGTATTAGTACCACGCGTTTCGATCGACTGGTACCGGGCAACACCTTGGTGGCGACTGATCTCTCAGTCGATCGCTATCTCATGGCGAACGTCCCATATTCTGCTATGCGCCGCCGCACTCCTCCTAACCCAACTCGGGATCAATTTCTCGCATTGGCTCTTCGCCTCCGATACTCAGGCCTTCGCAGTCCAATGGCTGCAACCTGCATCGTTCAAGCCCGCTCTGACCCCTCTGGTCGAGCGATCTCAAAACAGCTTGAACACTTGGGTTGCTCCTGCCCCTGATGGATTCCTCGATGTGTGGCAAAAGTATGCAACACCGAGCTATTCACTCCTTCAAGACCTATCGCTTCGCCGACTCGCCACGGCGGTGGCCGATACCCTTTGGATCGTTGCCATTTGGGCTATTGTTGGGGGCTTGTTAGCTCGACGTAGCGTTCAAGAACTCGGACTGCGAATCACCGCCCCATGGGTCGATTCGGTTCGCTGGGTGCGAACTCGATGGGCTTCGATCGCCTGGGCTGTCCTAATGCCTTTATCCCTCGTCCTGGCCTTATGCTTGATCCCTTGGTGTATCGGCTGGATCGCAAACTTGACTTGGATCGGCAGCGGACTCGCCACCCTCTTGATGATTCCAATCGTACTGCTCGGAATCGGACTCGGCTGGGTCTGCGCGATCTCCCTCTTTGGCTTCTCGTTTTCAACAGTAGCTATCGTTACCGAGAATCAAGCCGATGCATTCGATGGCATGTCGCGAGCGTCGGCCTATACCTTTCAACGTCCCGCTACCTTGATCGTAGGAGTCCTCGTCGCACAATGGCTCGGGTACTTCGCCGGTTCGATCGTCTCGATCGTCCTGTACACCGGAACGACATTGGTAGCAAAAGCGTTTGGTGCAAGCAGCCGGCTTCCGCTCGGCAGCCCAGAGGCATGGCTTGCACCCGTCCTCCAAGGGATCGGTCCGTTGCTACTTACCGCCTATGGATTCAGCTTCTTCTGGACCGCATCGACCGCTTTGTATTTGATCCTAAGAAAAGAGATCGATCACGCAGAGTACGATTCAATCTCCATGCCAAACGACGAGAATCCAAAGCCTTTGCCGCAACTACCACCTATTGCCCAAGACGTACCCTGACGCCGGGCTCTTGAGTTCCAATTGGAACCTCAGACGCTGGCTGACCCGACACCAGTTGGCTAGGAACTGGCGGAACTGGGTTGATCGCCGGTGCGACTTGCAATGGTTGTACTGGAATACCCAAGAGATTCGTTCCGCTTGCTGGCAAACCGGCACTCGGTGCTGCCGAAGTCTCTAAACCCGATACTCCTTGTACGGAATTCGTGATTCCTCCAAGCACCGCACCAGCTTGTTGATAGATCCCCATAGCTTGCTGGCCAACTTGTTGGCCTTGCTGAATCATCCCATTGACCCCTTGAGCACCACCGATGCTTGCAAGCAGATCGCGGGCGGGTTTAAGGTTTGGATCGATCTTCAACGCATCAGCAAGATGCTGTTGGGTTGCCGGAATGTTTTTGCGTTGAAAGTGCATGTAAGCCATTTGATACTGGGCCATCGCAGGGGTTTCGCATTGCGACATCTGCGAAAGTGCTGCAGTTGGATCACCGGAATCTAGAAGGACTCCTGAAAGCGCGTGTCGGTAAGTCTTGTTCGAAGGCTGCAGCGTAGCTGCTTTGCTCAAGTTCTCTTGCGCACCCTTCAAATCCCCCGACCTGGCAGCAAGATTGCCGAGTTCATGATAAGCGTCCGCGTTGTTCGGCGATGCTTCGATGACTCGTTGGTAGAACTCCGTCGCTTTGGCTGTATCTTGTTGACGGTCGTAAAGTCGAGCCATGCTCAACAAAGCTACCGCATTCTTCGGTTCGGTCTGCAATGCCCGAGAGTAGCTGTCGAGGGCCTTGGTGTAGTTTCCTTGAGACTCGAAGTAATTGCCTTGGGCAACTAGAATCTCCGGAGCAATGTTCAGCGGATTATTTGCTGATTTCTCTTCCCCCTCAGCCGTGGCCGTCGTGGTTGCCGACGCGGGCGAAAAAGGTGCCGAGATCGCCGTTTTCGTCTTGCTCACGGCTGAAGTTACCGCTGAGGAGACCGAAGAAAACTGATTCTTGACCGCCTTGCCTGTATTCGCAAAGGAAGTTCCCATGGAACTACCCACCGCCGCTCCACTAGAAGCTTGCGAACCCAGACCGCTCAAAGGCTTCCATGCCGACGAAGATGCGCAGCCACTGAGGCCGATCCCCAAAACGACCAGTCCACCCAAAATCTGCTTGCGAGCCCCCTTGGCGGCAGCCCTGCAGCGTGTGGGGCAATGTGTTTTGCATGCATTTCGTCTGTCGTGCATAATCCTCTCCTCGCGTACAATCGATACAATCCCAGTATCTTTCCACTCGGCATTCCATCGCCGAAGGCTTGAGCGAACCCGCAAAAGACTCTGGAAGTAGGTTTTAAAAGCTCGAGCAATGGAGAGCTCTCGAAAACAGCGAGTCTCATGAGTTGCGAGCCTCCGGACTTGATAGAGCACGGGAACAGATAGACCCCAAACGAAATAGCCCCCAGAATAGATAGCGAGACAGGCAGGCAATGGGATCGAAACAAACGGGAGAACAAAGTCGCTCGGCGAGTTTTTTAGACTCTCTTTTCGGCGGCGCATCAGCTGGTCAATTGCATCAGTTTTGTAGCCGGATGGGAACCGGCATGCATGCCGGTGTCGACTTGCTGCGCTTGCTCGACACGGAAGCGAAGACGGGACCTGCGCGTTACCGCACGAGTGTTGCTTCGATGTCGAGTTTGATTCGAAGCGGAAATAGCTTTTCAGAAGCGATGCAGATGCAAGCCCCGTTCTTTCCGCCGTTGTTGGTAAAGATGATCAGTGCAGGGGAAGAATCCGGACAAGTCGAGCGGGTGCTCAAGTACATGTCGGACTACTATCTGGATTTGAAGCGGACCAAGCAAGAGTTCATTTCGCAGATCACCAAGCCGGTGATTCAATTGTTGTTAGCGATTGCGATCCTGTGCGGGATGATTTTCATCAATGGGTTCTTCCAGAGTGCTGGCCCGGGGGAGAAGCCATTTGACATAACAGGCGTTGGACTGCGAGGAGGCTCGGGCGTTCTGATTTTCTTGAGTATCATCTCCGCGATTGCGCTGGTGCTCGGTACGATCGCTTTTGGTATTTGGAAGAATTGGTACGGGTGTCATCAGACTTTGGTACCGATGGTTCGCAAAATCCCGGTACTCGGTCCTGTTTTCACCATGACGGCGCTATCGCGTCTATCGATGACCATGTCGATGATGCTTGGAGCTGGCGTCGATGCGAAACGTAGCGTGCGCGACGCGGTGCTCAGTACAGGGAACTTTTATTACATCGCTGGATTACCTGAGATTGAGCAAGCTGTCGGCAAGGGCAAGTCGTTCTCAGAAGCGTTGGATGTTCCCAAGCGACTTCCGGATGAGTTCATTCAAACGCTTGAAGTTGGCGAACTGAGCGGTAGTGACAGCGAGTCGTTAGAGCGACTTGCTATGGAGTATCGTGAGAAAGCGCAATTGGCACTCAAGCAGTTAGCGGTCGCGGCCGGTTTTCTGATTTGGATGATCATATCGGGTATGATCATCGCCGTGATTTTTATGGTGTTCTTGCAGTATCTTTCGATGATAACAAGCAATCTTCCCAAGTAGCAAATGATCGGTTCAAGTGAGCATGATTCCTTCTCCAGCACGGTTGGTAGAAAATGGACCGAAGCCGATTGCGGCTTACATCCATGTTCCCTTTTGTAGCCAACGCTGCGGATACTGTAACTTCAGTCTGCTTGCAAATCGCCCGGACTTATACGAGCGTTATGTCGATGCGATGGAACGCGAGTTGTCTCGATTAGAAGTGCCCCGTCCGGTGAAGACGATCTTCTATGGTGGTGGTACGCCGTCGATTCTTCCCGAACAAATTGCAGCGAGATTATTTGAATTGATCCGGTATTGGCTTCCTTTGGATAACGGAGGAGAGTGTTCGCTGGAGGCGAACCCGCGAGATATATCTGAAAAGATGCTGAGGTTTTGGAAGAGCCAAGGCATCAATCGATTGAGCATCGGTGGGCAATCGTTTCAAGAGACCAAGCTCAAGGTGCTTGAACGGGACCATAATCCAAACGAACTGATTGACTCGGTTGAGCGAGCAATTGCTCACATACCTCGCGTTTCGCTTGATTTGATTTTCGCAGCGCCGGGCGAAACGCTGAAGGATTGGCTTTCCGATTTAGACCATGTTCTGAAGCTTGGTTTGGAGCACGTCTCGACTTACGGTTTGACCTTCGAAAAGGGTTCGTCGTTTTGGGGGCGACTGCAACGCAAAGAATTAAAACGAGCCGATGAAGACCTTGAGTTGGAGATGTACACCCAAGCGATCGATGTTTTGACGCAAGGAGGGCTGGAGCATTACGAAGTTTCGAATTTTGCGAGGCCAGGTCAAGCTTGTCAGCACAATCAAGCATACTGGAATGGAGACAGGTGGTGGGCGTTTGGCCCGAGTGCAGCGAGTTATCTAGGAAAGCATCGCAGCGTCAACCATCACGGCACGTTGAACTACCTGCGACGGCTAGAAGCCGGGGAGACGGCTCTTATCGAGTGCGAAGAACTATCGATCGATCAGCAATGGCGCGAGCGGTTTGTTTTTGGTATGCGGCAAATGCGAGGTGTGCCTTGGTCTCAGTGGCGTTCTTCAGTACCTGAGAAAACTCGATCGGATATCGACACGGCTTTGCAAGAGCACATTGATATGGGGTATCTAGAAGTGCACGGGGAGTACGTTCGGTTAAGTCGAGCAGGCTTGGTCGTAAGCGACGGATTGTGGTCCTCTTATTTTGACGCATCATAATGTTGTGAGTTAGCTAGATGTTTGACCCGTTCGCGTTTACCAGTGCCAACGTTGTGTTTAACACTTGGCAAGTGTTGAGTTTGCCAGCGACATGTTTTCCAGACGAGTGATTGGAAGTTTAGAAGGCAAAGCAAATGATGATGAGTGGTACGATTACCGAACAATCCAGCGAGAGTAAATTAGTTGAAGTATGGTGTGACGTAGGTGGGACGTTCACGGATTGCTTCGTCGTTTTTCCAGATGGTAAGCGGCTTCGTCGCAAAGTTCTATCGCATGGTCGGGTGCCAAGTTTCGTAAGAGATTCCTTCGAGGAATTTCGGTGGCGGGATCGAACCAGATGCGAGGATCCCGATCGATTTTGGGAGGGATGTATAGGTAAAGCGTTTGATCGCCAGATGAATCTGCTGGGGGCTGTTCGTTGTATTGGGTTTACGAGTGGTACGGGGGAGTTTCAAGCAGTTCGCTTAGATAGAGAATTCGCTGATGGCTTGGCTGTGGATTTACACAAGGAAACTGGTTGGGATTCTCCAGAAGTACTCTCCCGCGATTTTATATGGGCACAAGTCGACTCCATCGAGTGGGATCCGCGTATGGAAGCTCCTGTGTTGGCAGCGAGGTTGATGTTAGGAGTCAGGCTCGATGAATCATTACCTGCGCTGGAAGTCCGGTTGGGGACGACGAGAGCGACGAATGCTCTGCTAACTCGAAATGGAGAGCCTACCGCATTAGTGGTTACACAAGGTTTCGAAGATCTGCTTGCGATCGGATATCAAGAGCGACCGGAATTGTTTGTGACTAGGGTGATCAAGCGGCCGAGTTTGGTGTCCAAGGTCGTGGGTATCACTGAGCGTTTGGATGCTAGTGGGAACGTGCTACGGGAGCTTGATGAAGCGCAAGTGCGACGTGCGTTAGGGGGAATCGCGGCGGAGGGAATTCGGTCGTTGGCTATTTGTCTTCTGCATGCGACGCGAAATGCTGCGCATGAAGAGCGGGTGGAACGTATTGCGATCGAAATGGGTTTTAGTTCGGTACGCTGCAGTCATCGCGTCGCCCCGGTTAATCAAGCCGTAGCGCGTGGTGAGACCACGGTTGTCGACGCTTATTTGACTCCGGTTGTACGCCGTTACTTAGAAATGGTATCAGAGCAGTTTTCGAGTGGTGCTCGCTCCCGTTTACGAGTCATGACCAGCAGTGGTGGGTTGGTGTCCGCTCAAGACGCATGGGGAAGGCAATTGGTTTTATCTGGGCCCGCAGGGGGAGCGGTAGCCTTGCAAGCCATTGCAGATAGGATCGGAGTGAAGAGACTTATCGGGCTCGACATGGGTGGAACATCGACCGATGTGTGTCGCATAGATGGAAGGCTACAGTTAGAGCATGAGACAGTCAAAGCTGGTATCCGGATGATGGTTCCGACCCTTGCTATCCATACCGTGGCGGCTGGTGGTGGAAGTATTTGTGGCTTTGATGGAGAGCAATTGAGGGTCGGTCCTCAGAGTGCGGGTTCGGCACCGGGGCCGGCGTGTTATGGTCGCGGGGGGCCTTTAACACTCACCGACTTAAATCTACTTGAAGGACGTATTGATCCGATCGGTTTTCCATTTGAACTAGAAATTCAAGCGTCGAGAGACCGGTTAGCGGAATTGCTTGAACGAGTTCGTGCGAACGCCATGTTTGCATCGATGGAGCCCATGCAATTAGTTGCTGGATTGAGGCGAATTGCGAACGAGCAGATGGCTGCGGCTGTCCGATCGATCAGCATAGAGCAGGGGGCTGATCCACGCGATCACGTTTTAGCTGGCTTTGGCGGGGCAGCCGGACAGCATTTGTGTCAGATCGCTGAATTGCTGGAGATGGATACGATCATCGATCATCCTGATGCCGGATTGTTAAGTGCATTGGGAATTGGCGTTGCGCAAATCAGTCGCTCGCAGACTCATGCGTTCTATAAGGCGTTTGAAGCCGTTTCTCGCGAAGAGTTACTGGCAACTCGTCAGGTGCTCTATGAATCACTTGCGAAGCAGATGCAAGCGGAAGGAGTGGCTGCGAGCGATCATGCAATCTATTGTGATATAGAGTTGCGGGTCTCGGGTACTGAAGGATCGATAAGGATTCCCTGGGGTGAAGGTCAGGTGAGAGGTTGGTCCGCGGAGTTTGAAGTTCGGTATAGGGAGCGGTACGGAGTTGATCGAAGCGGAGGGATGTTAGCAGATCGGCCTTTAGAATTGGTCGGGATGTGGTTGGAGATTTCCTCGCCGATGCGATCGATCGTAGAAGGTGAGACTCAAAAGCAAGTTAACGTTCTCGAGGTGGTGGAGAGCGACTTAAGAAACGTTCAAGTGTTTGACCAAGGAGCATGGACTTTTGCACCGAGCGTCGACCGTGCAACGATGCAAAGTGGTGACCGTCTCGTTGGTCCGACCTTGATTCGATCGGTGGGAAGCACCACGATGATCGATCGAGGTTGGGAGGGAGAAGTCGGCCAAGACGGAGTATTGTTTATCCGACGTCGGAGCGAACAAGCGTCCGTTGAATCGAAAGAGATAAGACTTCGACTGACGGAGAGTGGATTGAAGCATCCGGGATCGCTTGGGGCAAGTTTCACGATCGATCCGATTTTGAGAGAGGTCATCGCACAGCGGGTTGCTGCGATTGCTCAGCAGATGGGGATCGTCTTAGAGCAGACCGCATTGAGTGTGAATGTCAAGCAGCGGCGTGACTTTAGTTGTGCGGTGTTCAATTCAAGGGGTGAGTTAATCGCCAATGCGCCGCATGTTCCGGTGCATTTGGGAGCGATGGGGAGGACGGTACAGTCCATGATGGAAGCTTTTCCTCAGATGGTTCCCGGAGATTGTTTCGTGACCAACGACCCGTATCGGGGTGGTTCGCATTTGCCTGACGTTACAGTCGTAACACCTGGTTTCGTCGAAGATATTGGTGGTGTTCGAGGTGTGGAAGGAAAAAATGATCGTGTAGGAGAATCTAAACCAGCGTTTTTCGTAGCATCCAGAGCACACCATGCCGAGATTGGCGGGATTGCACCAGGATCGATGGCGCCAACTTCAAGGCGGCTAGGAGAGGAGGGGGTGATCATTCCACCGATGCGGCTTGCGGCAGGTGGAGCGGATCGCAGTCGAGAGGTCGAAGCTTTGCTGCGTGGGGGCGAGTATCCAACGAGGAATGTCGCAGAGAATATGGCGGATTTGTGGGCCCAGCGCGCGGCAAATCATCGGGGTGTAATAGCGATGCAGGAGCTTGCGCAAGCCTTTGGTGCTGAGTCGTTGCAGGAGTATTTCGGCGCGATCTTGGATGTAGCCGAGTCCAAGACGAGGAATTGGATCGCTTCGCTTTCGCATGACGAATATCGATTTGAGGATGGCATGGATGACGGGAGTGCGATCAAGGTTCTCATGCGGCGTGTACTTGGAGAGCAAGGGTGGACGTTCGTCGTCGATTTCACAGGCAGTGGAGTCGAGTCGATCGGGAACCTCAATGCGAATCCTGGGATCGTTACAGCCGCAGTGATGTACACCATCCGGTGTGCGATTGCCGATAGCATGCCTTTGAATTATGGAGTGATGCGAGCCGTTGAGCTGCGAATTCCAAAAGGTATTCTCGATCCACGAGGAATCGGGCCGATGGAGCAGTGGCCTGCGGTGGCGGGTGGTAATGTGGAGACAAGTCAACGAATCGTCGATGTGTTGTGGGGGGCGTTGGGGTTAGCAGCGGCGAGTCAGGGTACGATGAACAATTTCTTATTTGGCAACACTAAGTTCGGATATTACGAGACCATAGGAGGAGGGAGTGGTGCGAGTGCGCAGGGGGGTGGTGCAGATGCAGTGCATAGTCACATGACCAATACGCGTTTGACCGATGTAGAAGTATTAGAAAGCCGATATCCAGTTCGGGTAGTGAATTTTGGGATACGGCTAGGTAGTGGAGGGGATGGCAAGTATGTGGGGGGCTGCGGGATGATTCGAGAGATCGAAGCATTGGAGCGACTTGAGGTTTCGTTAGTTACCAACCGTCGATGGCGAGTCGATGGGAAGTTCGCAGGACCGTATGGTTTGGATGGAGGAGGGGCAGGTCAACCGGGAGAGAATTGGTGGATCGATCGCGAAGGAAACTCGCATCGCTTACCGAGTTCGGTGCAGCAAAGTATCGAAGTCGGGGAGCGGATACGGATCTTGACACCAGGAGGGGGAGGTTGGGGCATACCTCAAAACAACACGATCGCTAAGAACCTGCCTGATAAGTAGCGGCCAGATGGGAAGCTGCTCGATAAGAAGCAGCACAATACGAAGATAGTGAAAAAGAAGGGTATTTCAAATGATGATGCGGACTGTTTGTAGTTTGTGGTTTGTGGTGATGGCTATGGTAGCAGGTGAACTGCTCGGCCAGGAGAGTGGAATAATCGGCCAGGAGAGTGGAGTAATCCGCCAGGCGAATCGAGGAACAGAGAACTCGGAATTGTCTTTAGTGCAGCGGGACAGCGAGCTTGAGCTGCGGGACAGCGAGAATGTGTTCGCAAAGTACTCCTTTAAGGATGATAAGTGCAAGCGACCTTTTTTCTATAATGTACAAGCACCAGATGGAACGTTGTTGACGAGGAGTTATCCGCCGGTGGAAGGGGTTGATGCGACGGATCATGCGTCGATGCATGGAGGGATTTGGTTAGCGTTTGGCGATGTGAGTGGTGAGGATTTTTGGCGCAACCGAGGGAGGGTTGAGCATAAGGAATTTTTGGAGTTAGGGAAGGAGAAAGAAGGCGTACTGAGATTTAGGACACGAAGTCGATTTATTACGAGCGACGATCGGGAGATAGGAGAGGCTATCGAGCAGTACAAAGTGGTCAGAATGGGGAGTGGGTATGGGATGAGTTGGGAAGCAGATATACGGCCAGTGCAAGTAGTTGGAGAAAAGGGGCTTGTATTTGGCGATCAAGAAGAGATGGGGTTAGGGGTGCGGATGGCAACGCCGCTGATAGAAAAAAACGGAGGGGAGATTCTAAATAGCGAAGGGTTAGTGAAGGCGGGGGAGACATGGGGGAAGAGTGCGAGGTGGGTAGACTATTCGAAAGAGGAGGGAGGGAAGAGGGCGGGAGTGATACTAATACCAAGGAAGGAGAACAAACGGGCCAGTTGGTTTCACAACAGAGATTACGGGTTGATGGTAGCGAACATGTTTGGACGCAAGAGTTTGACTGGGGGGGAACCGAGTCAGCTGGAGGTTCGTAATGGAGAGAGTTTGAAGGTTGGATATGTCGTGATGTGGTATTCGATGAAAGCGACGGAGTTTGGTCAATCGCAAGGTTCTCGGCGCGAGAGATTAGAGGACATGATCGAAGAGTATTGTGATCGGCTTCGTTGAGTTTACGATTTTGAAAACACCCTCCGATGTATTGCAAATGATTTTCTGTTACCGTTCTTTCAGTGGCCCCTTTTAAAACGAACACTGACACTCCCTGGTTTTCTGTTATCATGCTTCGTCGGTGAACCGAAGGTGTACCTCTCGATTGCGATGGGGCGTATGACGATTCGGCTCCGGATGCCATTAATCCCGCCCCAGCAACTGTCATCAAGTGGTTTAGTCGGCGTATCTTGTATGGTGAACGAACCCTAGGCCCGCAGTTGGATAGTTTGCGTTTTTTATGCTACTTGTCTTAAGGGAACATAGTGTCTCCGCTACTTAAAGAGAATTCCATCGTCCATACCCTCTGGATTGGTGGCCAATTAAGCTTAATGGAGCAATTGACGATCAAGTTTCTGCAATCTCACGGTCATCAGGTGCATCTTTGGGGTCCATCCGGCATTATCGTGGGTGATGGTACAATTGCAGGGGAATGGAACCCCCAGCAATGCAAGACAAAGAGCTCTATCAACATATCCTAGGACTGACCTCCCCTTGGACTGTCTCCGGTGTCAAATTGGACATTCCAGCCGAAGAGATCCAAGTGAGGGTCGAGCACCCATCTGGTACAAAGTTCTGCTGTCCTGAGTGCCAGAAAGAGCTTGCTTGCTACGATCATGCAGAGGAGCGTCGATGGCGGCATCTGGACTCGTGCCAATACAAGACAATCCTCATTGGCCGTGTTCCCCGAGTGGACTGTCCCGAGCATGGAGTCAAGACCGTGACTGTACCATGGGCTCTGCCGCACAGTCGATTCACGATCATGTTTGAGCGGTTTGCTATCGAAGTCCTACTGATGACTCAAACGGTCAAAGGTGCCATGACAATTCTGCGACTCCAATGGGATGCAACTTGGCATATCATTGAACGTGCAGTTGCTCGTGGAAAAGCTCGGAAGGAACCGTCGCTACTTCCACGGATCGGCATCGACGAGAAAGCGTTCGCCAAGGGGAGGAAGTTTGTTTCGATCTTGTACAACCTGGACAACAGTACCGTTGAAGCGATCGAGGAAGGACACGACACACAGGCCGCAAAATCCTGTTTTTCCCAGCTAAGTCAAGAGCAATTGCAGTCAGTCGAGGCGATCGCCATGGATATGAGCCCTGCCTTTGTCCGGGCTGCCAAGGAGATGATTCCATTCGCCGAAAGCAAGATCGTACACGACAAGTTTCACATCATGAAGATGGCCAACGAAGCTGTCGACAAAGTTCGCCGTGGAGAGCATAAGCGACTGCTCAAGGATGGGGATGATCGACTCACGGGGAGTAAATACTTCTGGTTAACTTCGCTTGAGAACCACAGCGAAAAACAACACGCTAGGTTTCAGTCCATTTGCAATCTATCGCTCGCTACCGGGCGAGCTTGGTCCTACAAAGAGCTCTTACGCGATCTCTGGGCCCAGGAGACGGAGGGTAAGGCAAAGAGCTACTTCAGAGATTGGTATCAGCGGGTCATTCGTACCATGATGGCGCCGACTAAGCGTTAAAGCTCTTGGCATGCATGTTCCGAGGGCCCGATAGCCAACACTGTGGCAAATACTAGCAATCCGGTCTCGCGCCGGTGCGGTTCGGGGTCTGTCCCCAAACTCAGCCAAATCGTAATGCTAGCAATTCGATCAGGATCTCATGAGGAACAGTCCCCGAAACGGCTGGATGAACGTTAAGCGGTATTGATAGCTATTTAATACAATCATCAGCGAGAGTTGGGATTACCATCAAGAGTATGCAACACCTATTATTGATTTAGTTGGTTAAGCAATTATTGAAGATTTTTTAGCCCAAATTGTTGACATGGAATTTGAATTATGGCACATTGGTTTTGGCAGAATGACTCGGCTTAAATCGCTTTGTTTCTCGCACACACAACGTTCACGGCACACACAACCGTTGCAGAGCGAGCCACCTTGTAGGTGGCAACGGGAGGGACTCCCCGTCTTTGACTTCTACTTCTTCCCTCCGTGTTGGGTTGCCTTGCGCGCAGATCCAAACCCCGGCTTTCGTTTCTCATAGTTGTGTCCGAGTATTCTCGCCGATGGTTCCCTTGCAATGGCTCGAGGGCCGAGCGACATACTCGGAGTCCTTGAATGTTTTGTCAGTGGATAAGGAGACTGCATCATGTCGCGTGCTTGTCGTTCGAGTGTGTTCCATCCTTCTGAGATTGCTTATGTGCACACGATGCTCAAGGTGTGTCGTAATTTGTTTTTGCTGGGGATGGATCGAAAGAAACGCAGAAAGCTTTTGCACCGTCGGCAGTGGTTCTATCAGCGAATTGAGCATTTGTGTAGCTATATGGCAATCGACCTTCTTGGTTATTCCTTGATGGATAATCACACTCATTTCTTGCTCCGCTCTCGACCTGATGTAGTAGCTAGTTGGGACGACAGAACAGTAGTTGAGCGATGGTTGACGATGTGTCCGAAGCGACGCAAGAAGTTGAAGGTCAACGGGGTGGTGACCTACGAACCATTACCTCCGACCGATGCTGAGATCACAGCTCAGGTGCAGGATTCCAAGCTGGTAAAAGAGCTTCGATTGCGATTGAGCGACATCAGTTGGTGGATGCGATTGTTGGCTCAGGTTATAGCGCAGAAAGCGAATCGGGAGGACGGGGCAGGGCAGACGTTAGGTCATTTTTTCCAGGCGAGATTTCATGCGGTAAGAGTGCGTACGAAAGCGCATCTTTTGGCATGTGCGATGTACATCGACTTGAATCCCTTCCGCGCGATGATGAGCGATACGCTTTATGGTTACGAAGACACCTCAGCGAAGAAGCGGTTGGATTTGCTTAGGATGGCGTTAGGGATGGAGAATGACAAGGCCTCGAAGGCACAAGTGAAACGTGCGAAGAAACTGCTTGGAGCATTGGGTGATGCGAAGCGAGATGAGTTCAGCGATAGCGAGTTGGAGAGTCTATGTGCTCAATTACTTTACGGTAGCAAGTCCGTTTCGCAAGAAGCATCGAGAGTTGAGGGGAATAGTAAGGTTGAGGTTCAGAAGGGCGATCAGACCAAGAAGTTAACAGCGGAGCAACGTGCTGCGAGGGGAGAGTTTTTAAGTCCAATACTTCTCGATACTTTATCGACGGATCCACAGATCAGTACGCTTGGAACGCGTTGTAGCGATAAAGGGTTTTTGCCGATTTCCGCGACAGAGTACTTTGGATTGCTGCAGTGGAGTATATCGAATGAAGTCGCAAAGCGAGGAGGTCCCAAGCCGGAGGAAGTGCCGGAGGCACTTCGTCGATTAGAAATCAAGGTGGAGCAATTTCTTGAATTGCTCAGAGAGTTCAGTCGTTGTTGTCCTCGCGAAGCGGGTCGAGGAGATATTGGGACGGAGAAGTCCTATGATCCATCTTCGCTTCGCATTCCGTGGGACGTAGAAGTGCCATCGCAAGCGCGCGGCATGGGCGCCGAAGATATCGAACAGGTTGTCGAAGAGGTGCACGGTGGAATGGATTATGTGAGCATAAATGGCGTGCAGGCGACCTCAAGTAGCGCCTAGGGAGGCGGGCATCGCGATACTAGGAAACAGCGACGTTCGCATTTGCGGACAGAGTTGCGTCTTGGGATGGCACTTGGTCTTTGCGTCTAATGAGGGAATCGCTGCCGACAAGAGTGGATTATTTTGGTAATTGCAGAGGATAGTGGGAGTGCTGGTATTCGCCCGGTTGTCGGGTGAGTCATTGAGAGAAAGCCAAGGCCGAATCGGACGCGGCATTCGCATCCGGTTTGTCATTGCGAGTGAGGTTTGAGTGAGAGGCGAGTGAAGCGGGCGCAAGAGGCGGTCGTGGCGCAATGGTTGCGCGCGGAGTGTGGGGGGGCTAGAAGATAAAGGGACGAACAGGCACAAATGAGCTGATCGGGAGGGGGATTTTAGGCGAAGCGAGTCACTCTGAGCCCCGATTATGAATACAAGCATTCTTTTTAAAATCGACGCAGGTTCAGGGACTGTCCCCGGTCGGCGCAGCGGCGAATGCTAGCAAACTGATCGCTCCGGGGGGCGGTTCAGGGACTGTCCCCACTCGGCGCAGCGCCAAATGCTAGCAATTTGGAAGGAGCGGTCGGGAAATCGTACCATCAGCCCACGAAATGAAATTTACTCGCTATCAAATTTCAATGCGATGTTACCAACTACTCCAACCAGCGAACCAAAGTTGGTTGGCTTAACATCTAACTGCGAGCAGACAGTTCCTTAATTGGACTTATGTGGATCACCCACAATCGCGATTCGAAGCTCCCGTAACTGCTTCTCGGATACATATGAGGGCGCGCCCATCATCAAGTCTTCCGCCTTCTGATTCATCGGGAACAAAATAACTTCCCGAATATTAGGCTCGTCCGCTAGAAGCATGACGATTCGGTCGACCCCAGGCGCTGAACCACCATGCGGTGGCGCTCCATACTTGAAGGCATTAATCATGCCTTTGAACTTCTCGTCTACCACCGAGCGATCATAGCCCGCAATCTCAAACGCTTTGTACATGATCTCCGGTTTGTGATTGCGAATCGCCCCCGAGGATAACTCGATGCCATTGCAAACAATGTCGTACTGATACGCAAGAATATCCAACGGATTCATCGTCTCTAAAGCTTCCATCTCTCCTTGTGGCATTGAGAAAGGGTTATGGCTGAAGATGACGCGCTGGTCGATTTCATCCCACTCGTACATGGGGAAGTCAACGATCCAACAGAACTTAAAGGTGTTCTTCTCAATCAAATCCAACTCAGTTCCTACCCGAGTTCGAACTAACCCAGCTAGCTTTGCCGCATTCAAGGGTTTGTCGCAAGCAAAAAACACCCCATCGTTCGGGCCTAAATTCATCTGGGATACAAGCTGCGCAACTCGTTCCGCTCCGATATTCTTCGCAATACCCCCTCCCTCTCCACCCTTGAAGTTGATATACGCCAAACCGGCGAATCCTTCATCTTTGGCCCATTGATTCGCGGAATCAAAAAAGCTACGCGCCCTGGTCCCAGCCGCAGGTGCAGGTATCGCTCTAACCACTGCCCCGTTTTCAATGCTTTTCGCAAACACGGCAAACGGACCACCACGGAATATCTCCGTCACATCTGAAATCTCAATCGGATTACGCAAGTCGGGCTTGTCCGACCCATATTTGAGCATCGAGTCTTTATAGGTGATCCTTGGAAACGGAGGAGGTGTTACCGCTCTACCCTTCGAGAACTCGTCAAAAACACCATGTAAAACTGGTTCAATGGCCGCAAAAACATCGTCTTGCGTGACGAAACTCATTTCGAAGTCGAGCTGATAAAACTCACCGGGCGATCGGTCAGCTCTGGCATCCTCGTCTCGGAAACACGGAGCAATTTGGAAGTACCTGTCAAAGCCGGCAACCATCAAAAGCTGCTTGAACATCTGCGGGGCTTGTGGCAACGCATAAAACTTGCCGTGATGAACCCGAGAGGGTACTAAGAAATCCCGAGCCCCCTCAGGACTTGATGCGGTCAGAATCGGAGTCTGAAATTCTGTAAATCCTTCATCTATCATGCGGCGTCGTAGGCTCGCAATGACTTGGCTTCTCAAGACGATGTTCTCGTGGAGTTTCTCTCGGCGAAGATCAAGAAAGCGATTTCTAAGTCGGATATCCTCTGGATACTCTGCGTTTCCAAAGATCGGAAACGGCAACTCCGCAGCTTCGGATAACAACTCAACTTTACTCGCTTTGACTTCGATCTCCCCTGTGGGAAGCTCCGGATTAATCTTGTCCGACCCCCGAGAGAGAACTTGGCCGTCGACGGCAACTACCGACTCGAGCTTCAGGCCTTCGATCAAAGCGAAAGCTGAACTATCGCGATCTACAACGACTTGGGTTACCCCGTAATGATCTCTTAGGTCAACAAAAAGTAAGTTGCCATGATCTCGTTTTCTAAAGACCCAACCAGATAGCTTTACGCTCTGACCGGCATGGTTGGACCGTAGTTGACCACAATTGTGCGTGCGATATGCGTGCATCGTTAGGAGACTTTCGAGGCGGCGCGGGCGGCTTGTTCTCGTTTACTGAGCCACAGCAAGATAGGTGCTGCGACGAAGATGGAACTGTAAGTACCAACTAGAATTCCAATCAAAAGGCAGAATGCGAAGCCGTGGATACCTTCTCCTCCCCAAATGTACATCAACAGAATCGCAATGATCGTCGTTGAGGATGTCAAAAGTGTTCGGCTTAGGGTCTGCGTTACTGACGCATTAATCATTTTCTCAGTCAAGTTCGGGCTCTTGCCCTTCACTTCTCGAATCCGGTCAAATACGACGATCGTGTCGTTGAGCGAATAACCGATGATGGTCAGAATCGCTGCAACGATCGTCAATGATATCTTGAAGTCTTCGATCAACAGGAATCCGAATGGTTTGAACAACCAGTGGCTCACAGCAAGCAAACCAACGGTAATGGCAACGTCGTGGATAAGTGCAATTACCGCAGCGACGCCATAGGAAACACTATTAAATCGAAACCAAATGTAGATGGTGATAAACAGTAAGCTTAGCAATAACCCTGCGATCGCTCGCTGTTGCATTTCGCCTGCAACCCGACCTTCGATTTTGCTGAAAGACTGGAATACGGGTTTGGTTCGTACCGCTTCTTTCATCTTGTCGAGAATGGTACCAGTTGTTGATTCATCGAACGGTAATTTTACTTTCCATTCACTGAATCCCACCTCCGAATTCCGGGTCCAATTCGATCCGCCGCTTGGCTCAAGCTCGACTTGGGAGTCAACTAAATTTCGGCCCGCTGCACTTGTTGCTGCAACAAGCCCCTCAATAACTTGCGCGGCATTCAGCTTGGCTGAATTGGAGCCTAGTGTATCGCGGAAAACCAAGTTGGCTTCGGTAGTAAACTCCGGTGCAAAACTAGGTTTCACCGATTCGGGTGCAGTTGCAGGACTTGTTTGTGCCGCAGAAGCTTCCGCTGGTGTGGATTCCGCAGATGGCGTTTGGGTCGGTGCGGTTGGCTCTGCCGCCGGGTCCTGATAAGCAACCATGATCGATCGACGATCTCGCGGGAGGCTCGATTGAGTTTTTCCAGCGATGTTGGATTCCATGTCGTAGGTTACAAGGGATGCGCCGTTGTCTCCGTTGAAGCCTTTGAGGAGTCTGTCGCGGACTTGGGCATCGTCTTTGAGGGAAACGTCTAGTTTATAGACAGAGTTCTTCGCGAAGTCTTTCATTTCCACGTTGGTGAGGGTTGTTTGAATTGGCAAACCTCGCTCGTCTTCTTTGAAAGCAGCTTGTGCAATATTTCGGACTTCATCGGGTTCCATGGTCTTATCAAGTGTGAAGACGACGGATGTCCCTCCGTTGAAATCGATATCTAGGAACTCCGTACCACGCAGGAATGTTGC
Organism: uncultured Pirellula sp.; assembly: GCA_903820735.1. Classification (GTDB taxonomy): domain Bacteria; phylum Planctomycetota; class Planctomycetia; order Pirellulales; family Pirellulaceae; genus JBKCUI01. The sequence continues at coordinate 18,928 of CAIJIZ010000227.1, read as the reverse complement.
GATCAGCCCGATAGCGATCAACGCCCCGGAGATCACGTAAGCCAGGTTTCTGTAGCTTAAGAAGTCGATGTCTTTTGGACCAAACAAGGATCGTTTGGCTTGGTTGACATAGTCGGCCATGTTGAGTTTCGCCAATCCCCATCGTTCGGCGATTTCGAAGAGATTGTGGGCGAAGAACACTGCGGTGAACATGCTGATCGCAAGACCGATGATCAGCGTGATTGCGAAGCCTTTAATCTGCTCCGTGCCGACGTAATAGAGTACAAGAGCACTGATAAGAGTCGTGAGGTTGGAGTCGAAAATGGTGGTCCATGCACGATCGAATCCGTTTCGAATCGCCATACGAGTTGTAGCGTTCTTTTCGCGTTCTTCGCGGATACGTTCGAACACGAGAACGTTTGCGTCGACGCTCATCCCGACGGAGAGGACGAGACCTGCGAGACCTGCGAGGGTCAGCGGTTGGCGGAAGAGCATCATGCACGCCATGATCATGGCGAGGTTAAGAACTAAAGAAATCGTGGCTACAAATCCTGCAAAGCGATAATATGCTAATACGCAGAAAACGGTGGTGCCCAAACCGAGCCAACTAGCGTATTTGCCTTTGGCAATCGCGTCAGCACCCATGGTCGCCCCCACAACGTTCTCGCTGATTGGCTGCTTGCTAATCGCGCCCGGCAACGAACCCGAATTCAAGATCTGAACAAGGAATTCAACATCCTTGAGGGTGAAGTTGCCTTCGATCTGGCCTTCACCGCGAATCGGACTATTGAGACTCGGCGCAGACAATACGATACCATCGAGCAGAATCGCCATTCGGCGTTTGAAACCAGTGTTCGTATCAGGCTGGTTGGCGATGGTCATCTTGAGCATCTTTTCTGCACCACCAGTGGTCATGACGAAGGATACCAAATAACCTCCGTTTTTCGAGATTTCAACTTTTGCTCGCGAGAGATCGGCGCCGTTAACTTCGATGTACGGTGTGCCGTTCTTTTGAAGCGCCAAAAGTACGTCTACATCCTGGATTTTCTGGCTTTCGAGCCATAATTCGAAATCATTAGGACGTCCCGTAAGGACTGGATTTAGGATCTCGCCTGTTCTTGCATTTCGAATCGTATCGCCGGGCACATACCCTTGGATTTCCATAGCACCGGATTGTTCTGCTGATCGGCCAAGTGTTCGCCAAACACCGGAGACTTCTGGTTCACCGGTGGTTTTGTTGGGCAACGTGACTTCGCGACGCAGGCGAATGTCCGAGCTTAGATTCTCGGCTTGGGTCCGCGCTGTCTTGATCAACTCCTCATGGTCATTGAGGTTCGCTACGATGCGGAACTGAAGAATCCCTGCATTAGTAATTTTGCGTTTGATTTCTTCGATTTCGGTAGGATCAACGTCCGCGATAATGATTTCGATTTTGTCGTCACCGGCGGGGCGCACGACCGACTCGTTCATACCGGATGGATTAATTCGGTTTTGAAGTGGGGCAATAAAATCGCGTGAGGAGACGCGTGTTCCGCTATTGCCTACTGTGGACTGATCGATTTGATAAATAAGGTTCGTTCCACCCTTGAGGTCCGGACCGAGCTTGATTTGTCCGGTAGCAAGGACGATTCCAGTAGCAATGATCGCCAACAAAATCCAGCTAAAGGCCATCGCGTGGCTCGGCATGCGAAGGCGGTTCGCGAAGAACTTCCCTAGAATGAACGGGACGATAACGGCGAGTACAAACAAGCCAACGTTGTAAAGTCCTCGCCAATCGCTGACGGTGGAGTCCCCGGAACCTAAGGAGGTTTGGGCTAGGGTTAGGACGGAGGTGGAGAGCATACAATCCAACATAGGAGATTTAGTCCTTTTTAACGACACGGATAGTATCGCGATTGACAGTCAATTTAGCGTTTGAGCTTTCGTCGATTCGAATGGTAACAGTTTTCGCGTCAGGCTGTGTGCTGACCACGACACCGTGAACGCCAAACGATGTGACCACACGGTCGTTTTTTTTCAGGTTCGCTACTTGTTCTTCTTGTTCACGCTGCGCCCGCTTGGTGGATCGCTGCGCAGGCAACAATACACCCAAGTACAGAACCGCAAACATGATCGAAGCAACAAGCAATGGGTTAGCAAGGATTTCTTCAAACAAAGTCGGCTTGGGTTTGGTTGTAATCCGCTCCGGATCCGGAAGACCTGCAGCAGTTTCGTTAGCCCCTGGCAGTGTTGAGTTAGCGGTGGAAGCGGGTGTTTGGACCGGATTCTCACCTGAAGTTGCAGATCCCACCGGGCTAGCAGTTGCCGGATCTTGAGCGATCGAAGTTTGTGTACTGGAAGAATTAAACGTGGAAGCTAAAGCGTTTGAATGGGACAAAGGCCCAACGATGGCCCCGAGCGCAAAGCAAGCGCAGAGGCACAGCGAGATCCAAGTTCTAGCTTTCCGGGGTGCCATAGGAGGCGAGTGTCTGATTGGGTAGGTGGGTGTTACGTGTGGGATGTAAGTCTCAGGAATCGAGTAATTTACAAGAACGAAGCAGTTTACGGGGATTGAAAAAAGGTCACAAGTCCAACCGGGGATCTAAGTGCAAATGTCCCAATGGCTCGTTGGGGGGCATTTTTGGGGGGATTGGAGCGAGCTGCAAGCGAGGATTTAGGCTGTCGGCAGGTTTTGATTTTTTAATACTCTTGGCGTATTATTAGTATGGTTACTGGGCGTGGGTTGTTCCGAGGAGGGGGGATCATGAACAAGCTTGCACTGTTGGTACTTTTATGGGCAATGTCGGGCATCATTGGGAAGGCACAGGGGTTCCCGCAGGAGGGTGAGGTAGGCATCGGAGGCGAGGCTAGGGAGTCGCTTGCGGAGCAAAGATCGCGGAAGGATTTTGCCGAGTTTGGTGAGTCGGGGCGTCGGGGATTGGAGATATTGAAGCGGGGAGTGGCGAATTACCCGAAGCATCGGGATTGTTTTTCTTGTCATCATCAGGCATTGCCGTTGTTTGCCATAAGGATGGGGGATGCGGTTCAGGGGCAGAGCGAGAACCGCGAGTCGATGGAGAGGATTGAGCAGTTTAGCAAGGCTAGTCTTGGGCGGGATTTGGCCGCGGTGTCGGATTCGGAGGATTTCGATGGGCGCGGCCTAACGCTTGGGTATGCCATGTGGACGATGGATTTGGGGAATGGAGAGATGGGATCTCTGAAGCAGGGTTTGTTGCGCAAGGGGATTGCGACCCAGCAGCCGGGTGGATTTTGGAGGATTCATTCGCATCGTCCGCCGGCCTCATCAAGCGACTTGATTGCAACGGCCTTGGTGGTTTCTAGTTTAGTAAATCATATTGAGGATCCCGACTTAACCGAGTTGGATCGGGTTGCGATGCGGGAGTCGATTTTTCGCGCGATGGTTTGGTATGTCCGACATGAATCGCCAAAGTCGACGGAGGATAGTTGTGGTTTGTTGTGGCTCGGGAGTGTTCTTCGTCGTTTTGTGGCGTCGGAGTTGGTCGCGAGTGGGGCTTGGCTAATTGGCGGCCCTCCGAATCCGAAGCTGAACGCCAATTTGGAATTAGACAAGGATTTGTTTGTCGAATCACGGCTTGAGGAAACCCCAGTAGATCCGAAGGGGGCACGCCCGGGGGGGGCGAAAACGCTCGGTAACTTTTTCGGATTTTCCGACTACGACTATGACTGGGTTTTCAATAAATACGTGATGACGGATACAGGGATGGTTCAGCTTGCGATGAGTGATGCATGGAGAGCGTGGTTGAAGAAGAATTATTCTCGGCAAGAGGTTGTGGAGATCTTTCGAGCTGACCGCAAGCGGGGATTGAATGACATGGGGCGTAGATTGATTGAGGCCCAAAATTCTGATGGTGGATGGGGCCAGGGAGCGGGGCTAGAGAGTGAAGCTTATTCCACCGGGATGTCGTTGATCGTGTTGGGGGAGGTGTATAGTGAAAGAGATGTCGGTATGGCTAGTGGGGGAGTTGGAAGTCAGCGCTTTGTGTTGGGGGGGCGTCCTCGATGGGGTGCTGGGCCTGGAGGAGGTGCTGGGCCTGGAGGAGGTGCTGGGCCTGGAGGAGGTGCTGGGCCTGGAGGAGGTGCTGGGCTTGAGGGAGGTGCTGGGCCTGTGGGAGGCGTTGGGCCTGGGGGACCGCCTGGGCTTGGGGGACGGGTTGGGCTTGGGGATAACCGTCCTGCTTTCGTGTTCTTCAAGTATCATCTTCGGGGGTTGAGGTATTTGAAGGGGACTCAGGGGGTGGATGGGTCGTGGCATGTATCGAGTCGAGCGACGCCGGTGCAGGAGTATTTTGACAATGGAGATCCCTATGAGAGCGATCAGTTCATTTCGATGATGGGGACGGCTTGGGCGAGTGCGGCGTTGTTGAATGCTTGGCGGGGGCAGTATTCACCGTTGTCTTACTGAGTCGTGCTGGTTCGTACTGAGTCCAGTTGGTCCTTCTGGTGGGCGATCAATCGCTAGGGTTGGGGGGATCAGTGGATTCGGGGTAGCTTGCGGAGGTTTTATCTAAGTCCCTATTTCCAAGAGGTTTATGGCTTTTTAGGCCTTGGTTTCGTCCGTTGGTTATTCGATTGTGTGTAAGTGGTCAGGGTGGGTAGAGCGAGACTTTTTGGGTTTCCGGTGAATTGAAGTTGCCTTGAAAGCCGAATCGACTATAACTTTCCGGCTTGAATTGTGAATCGCGAGGAATTACGTTGTTGTGCTTCTGCGGTTGCAATTTCGAGAGCTTGGGCTCTGCGACCAACATTACATTTTGAACATCGCCACAACCGTGGGAATTGATCATGAAAGACGGCATTCATCCAAAGTACTTCGAGACCAAAGTAACCTGCGGTTGCGGTAACAGTTTTTCGACTCGAAGCACGCGTAAAGAGTTGAAGGTTGACATTTGCAATGTTTGCCATCCTTTTTACACGGGCAAGTTGAAGTTCGTCGACACGGCGGGGCGGATTGAGAAGTTCCAGAACAAGTTTGCTGCTGGGACTTATGCGAGTCTCTCGTCGAAGAAGCCTGCTCCGAAGAAGAAGTAGCTGTTCCATCGCGTTAGGCTGGTGTGATAGCCCAGCGTCGATGGCAATCTAAAATTCAGTGCGCTGCGAGATTGCCGAAGCAACTTGCAGCGTTTTTTTTTGCTTCTGTGGTTGTGGGGCGACTGAAGAGATTGGGAGTAGGGTCGAAATGAAAATCCGAGATCAACTTGAGCAGACGCTAGGGCGATTTACAGAGCTTGAGCAGATGATGTCTGATCCGTCGGTATTGTCGGGAGAGACCGGCAATATGGCGAATATCTTGCGTGAGCATGGTGGTTTGTCGAAGACAGCGTTGAAGTATCGCCGTTACAAGAAACTCTCGGAGGATTTGCGTGATTTAGCCCCGATGTTGGCTTCGGCAGATCCGGATGAGCGGCAGATGGCAGAGGAGGAAACGAAGGGGATACGCGAGGAGCGCGAGAGGATCTGGGATGAGTTGTTAGAGTTATCGGTTGGTGGGGATGATGCGAATCGGACACGATGTGTGATGGAAGTCCGAGCGGGTACAGGTGGTGAGGAGGCTGCATTATTCGCACGTGATTTGTTTGAGATGTATCGTCGATACGCAGAAATCAGGGGTTGGAAGTTCGAGGTGATGGACTCGAGCATTTCAGAGCGGGGTGGATTTAAGGAAGTGATCCTTTCGATTGAGGGGGATGGTGCGTATCGCGAGTTGCAGTTTGAGAGTGGTGGGCATCGCGTCCAGCGGGTACCTGAGACTGAGGCGCAGGGTCGAGTGCATACATCGGCGGCTACAGTTGCTGTGATGCCTGAACCGGAGGACATCGAGATCGACTTGAAGCCTGAGGATTATCGATTGGATAAGTTCTGTGCGTCGGGGCCTGGTGGACAGCACGTTAACAAGACTGAGTCAGCGATTCGACTGACGCACTTGGAGACTGGAATTGTAGTGCAGTGTCAGGACGAGAAGAGTCAGCACAAGAATTTGGCGAAGGCGATACGGGTGTTGAAGACGCGATTATATGAAGCGAAGCGAGAGACAGAGCGGAAGGAGCGTTCGAAGGAGCGGATGTCGCTGATTGGGTCTGGGGATCGATCGGAGCGGATTAGGACTTATAATTTCCCGCAGAACCGTCTTACCGATCACCGCATCAATTTGACCCTTTATAAACTAGACCATGTCATGACAGGTGATTTAGCGCCTGTCGCAGCAGCGTTGCTTGAGTATGAGCGCTCGATGTTGCGAGACGACGAAGCGGCGTAAGGTAGCTGGTGCACAGAGTTGCCGGTGTGCTGCGTGGCCGGTGTGCTGCGTGGCCGGTGTGCTGCGTGGCCGGTGTGGCGAATATCGGGTGTGGTGAATACCGAGAGTCATGGATATCGAGCAGGGAAGTGGCAAGGCATGAGTGAGACAAGTACGACCCCGAACGAGCCTTGGACGATTCTTCGGATGCTTCAGTGGACAACCGAGCATTTGAAGAAGCACGGATCGAGTTCTCCGAGGCTTGATGCCGAGGTGTTATTCGCGCATGCGAGGAAGTGCAAGCGGATTGATCTCTACGCAGCGTTTAGCGAAGAGCCACCGGAGGAAGTAAAAGCGGTGTTTCGGGAGATGGTCAAGCGTCGAGCTGCGGGCGAGCCGGTAGCTTATTTGGTTGGTCAGAAGGAGTTTTACTCCTTAACGTTTGAGGTCAACAAGAATTGTTTGATACCGCGAGGAGAGACCGAGCACATTGTTATTGAGTGTTTAGATCGTTTGAAGAAGCGAGTGGGTTTAGTTCGGGTGGTGGATGTGTGCACGGGGTCAGGGTGTATCGCGGTGACGATAGCGAAGGAAGGTTTGCGATTGGGTAAAGAGCTATCTGTCGCAGCTGTGGACATTTCACCAGAGGCTTTAGGTGTGGCGAAGCTCAATGCTCAGCGGCATCAACTCAGCGGGATAGTCGAGTGCATTGAGGGTGATTTGTTGGGGCCGATTGAACCGAGCTCGTGCGATTTTGTTTTGAGCAATCCGCCTTATGTTTCGGAGTCTGAGTTTCAGAAGCTTGAAAAAAGCGTTCGAGATTTTGAGCCGAAGTTAGCGTTGGTATCGGGAGAGTTGGGGACGGAGATTATCGAGCGGTTGATCGATCAGGGGTGGGATCGGTTGAAGCCTGGCGGGTGGATTATTTTCGAGCATTCGCCGATGATCGCGGCTGCTTGTCAGAAGTTATTGGAAGTGACTGGTCGATGGCGAGAGATTCGTCAGGTGAAGGATTTGGCTGGTTTGCCGAGGGTCTTGGTGGCACAAAAGCCGTCATAAGAGTTCGGCGAAGATCATTGCTGTTGCTATACTGGATAGAGAACAGCTAGTGTTGGTTTCCTTGGATTGTTGTTTTCATTCGTTTCACTATTGGTGCCATTTAGAGTGGCACATCGCATAAACACCATGGCAGTTGAAAACTTGATGGACAAGCTTGTTGCGCATTGCAAAGCGAATGGATTTTTGTTTCAGTCCAGTGAGATCTACGGTGGGCTTAATGGTTTTTGGGATTACGGGCCATTGGGAGTGGAGTTGAAGCGAAACATCAAGGAGGCTTGGTGGAAGGATATGTGTCAGAACCACAATGAGTTGGTTCAGCCGGCACAAGCGCCGAGCACCTACGACATGGTTGGTTTGGACTGCACGATCATCATGCATCCGCAGGTTTGGAAGTGTTCTGGGCATTACGATTTGTTTCACGATTACATGGTCGATTGTCGCAAGTCCAAGAAGCGATATCGATTTGATCAACTTCGTGGGCAGTGGGTTGCGCGTGATGCGCAGCGGATTTTCGTTACCACGATGGCCGAGCCGGAGCATGAGCGTGAGGATATATCACGACGGGCGTTGAAGTTTTTCAATTTGCGTTCGAAAGATTTGGAGAAATTACAGTTTGAAGATCGAGTGTTGACGTTCGATAAGTTGACTGCTGAGGACCGTGGGGTGGTATTGGGGCCGGATACCGACGAGTTAGGAACATTGACGGACCCACGCGAGTTCAATTTGATGTTCAAGACGTATGTCGGTGCATTGAGCGGCGAGGAGGGTGCAGCTTTTCTGCGTCCGGAGACAGCGCAAGGTATATTCGTTAACTTTAAGAATGTCGTCGACTCGACGCGGATACGTGTCCCGTTTGGAGTAGCGCAGGTTGGGAAGAGTTTTCGCAACGAGATCACTCCTCGGAATTTTACTTTTAGGTCTCGCGAGTTTGAGCAGATGGAGATCGAGTTTTTCTGTCATCCTGGTCAGTCGTCAGACTGGTATCAGTATTGGAGAAATCGTCGTCTGCAGTGGTACAAAGATTTGGGACTTGATGGAGAACGGCTGAAGCTGCGAGAGCATGAGCAAGACGAGTTGAGTCATTATTCGTGTGGTACGGCTGACATTGAGTATGCGTTCCCTTTTTTGCCACCTGGGGAATACGGTGAGTTAGAGGGAATTGCGCATCGTGGAGATTTCGATCTTCGGTCGCACTCCGAAGGGAAGTTAGATCCGAAGAAGCGACCGTTGGAAGTGGAGATGACGGAGGAGGGGCAGCCTCGTCACCGTGGGAGTGGCAAGGATTTGTCGTATCGAGATGACTTGACCAACGAGCGGTTTATACCGCATGTGATTGAGCCATCGGCGGGGGCAGATCGCGCGACGTTGGCCTTTCTGTGTCAGGCTTATCACGAAGTTCAGTCTTCGGAGTCCGGAGGTAAGTTTGAGTCACGTGTTGTGATGCGTTTTCATCCGCGGATTGCACCTTACAAAGCAGCGGTTTTGCCGTTGGTCAAGAAAGACGGGATGCCGGAAATTGCTGCGGAGATTTATGGTGCGTTGAAGAAGAAATTCAACGTTTTTTATGATGAGAAATCAGCGATCGGCAAGCGGTATTGGCGACAAGACAAGATCGGTACGCCTTATTGCATTACGGTCGATTCTCAGACATTGGTGGATCGCACGGTAACCATTCGCGAGCGTGATTCGATGGAGCAGTGGCGCATCAGTATCGATGAGGTGGTCGCAGAGATCGAGAAGCGAATAGGTACATAATAGAGATGGGAGAGCATCGGCAGGGGGAGTTGTTTCCGAGCGATGAGACACCTTGGGAACTCGATGCGCAGTCGATAACCCCTGTCGCGCATGTGGTATTTCCCGAAGCCCCTTTTGGTCCTTACTCATATAGGATTCCAGAGGAGCTTGCCGGCAAGCTAATGCCTTCGATGAGGGTGGTAGTGCCGTTGGGCAAAGGGGATCGCGAGATCACAGGATATGTTTTTGGCGTGGAGACCGCCGAGCATCGGCCGCAGGCTTTGAAGTCGATTTTGCGATGTTGCGATGAGGAGGCTTTGTGCAGCGCTCAATTGATAGAACTCGTGCGTTGGATGAGCCAATACTATTTGGTTCCGGCGGGCCAAGTGATGGAAGCGGTGATACCGGCTGGGGTGCGTGCGGGTGCTGGGACACGCAATCAGTTGTTGCTAAGGCCGACGGAGATCGCCAGTGACGACGCGTTTTTAGCGACGTTACCACCGAAGCAGCGACAGACGCTTCAGCAGTTGATCCTTGCAGATGAGCCTTTATCGGGCGAGCAGTTAAGGAATTTGGCACAGTGCTCTGATGGTGTTATCAAGAAGTTGCGAGAGACGGGGTTCATAGAGGCTTTCACAGAGCGAGTGATGGCGTATGAAGGAGATGGGAAGAAGGGTGAGGTTGAGGGGGGGATGCCTCCTGCGTTGACTACGGATCAGCGAGTAGCGTTGCAGACGATTTTCTCAGCACTGGATTCGTCCGAGCATTCGACAATTCTTTTACATGGCGTCACCGGCAGTGGTAAGACGGAAGTCTACATGCAGGCAATTGAGCGAACGATTCAGTTTGGCAAACAGACGATCGTCTTGGTGCCAGAGATTAGTTTGACGCCGCAGACTCGCAGTCGATTCGAGAATCGGTTTCGCTCAGTAGCGGTTTTGCATTCGAACATGAGTGGGCCGGAGCGTAACTTTCAATGGAGGCGGATTGCAAGTGGCGATGTTCAAGTGGTGGTCGGTCCTCGGAGTGCGATTTTCGCGCCGGTTCCGCAGTTGGGTTTAGTGATTCTTGATGAAGAGCATGAAGGGTCGTTTAAGCAGGACAAGATTCCTCGGTATCATGCTCGCGATGTAGCGATACATCGGACGTTTTTGGAGAAAGTACCGCTGGTGCTTGGGTCTGCTACTCCTTCGCTGGAGACTTATTATCGAGCGAAGACTGGTAAGTACAAATTGGTATCGTTGCCGCGTCGAATTTTGAATCGTCCGATGCCAGAGGTGCGGACGATTGATTTGAGAGTCAATCGGATCGATGTCAATCGAAGCAGTTTGTCGCAACCGTTGGTACAAGCGATGAAGAAGGTTCTCAGCGAGGAGGATGGGCAGATCATTTTGTTGTTAAACCGACGGGGGTTTTCGACGAGAGTTCAGTGTCCTTCTTGCGGATTGGTTTTGGAGTGTCCTGATTGCGATTTGCCTTTGACGTTTCATCGAGACGGTAACAAGGCGATGTGTCATTACTGCGACTACACGATATCGGCTCCGCAGCAATGTCCGAAGTGCACGCATAGTGGGATTCGTTATTCAGGATTAGGAACGCAGCGTTTGGAATTAGAGGTTCAAGCGATGTTTCCTGATGCGACCTTATCGCGAATGGATTCCGACACGATGCGCAAGCCCGGGAGTCACGAGCGGACGCTAGCGGATTTTCGTGCGGGGCGGACGAAGATATTGCTTGGTACTCAGATGATTGCCAAGGGTTTAGATTTCCCCAACGTATTGTTGGTGGGGGTAATCCAAGCCGATACTACGTTGCACTTTCCGGATTTCCGTGCGGGTGAGAAGACATTTCAGTTAGTAACGCAGGTAGCGGGAAGGACGGGGAGAGGCGAGCGGGCAGGGGAAGTGTTAGTGCAGACGTTTTCCCCGGAGCACCCAGCGATTATTGCGGCGTGCCAGCATGATTTTCTGGGATATGCAGCGGTGGAATTGGAGAATCGCAAGCCTTTTGGTTACCCTCCATTTGGGTACTTGGCCAGAGTGATTTTTCGTGGTGAGCAGCAGCAAGACGTCGAGCAATTTGCGGAAAGTTTCGTTACACGTGCACGCGGATTGGTGCAGAAGCTTGGTTGCAAAGCTAGAGTGCTGGGGCCTTCTTTGCCGCCGATACCGAAGTTGCGGGGTAGTTATCGGTATCATGCGATGTTTTTGTCCGATCAACCCGGAGCGTTGCATTCCATATTGCAACAACTGCAAGCGAATACCAAGTTACCCGAGGGCGTATTGTATCTGATCGATATCGACCCGATCGATATGCTTTGATTCTTGTGCGATACGTTCTTCCCGGTCTAGCTTGATGGTTGAGTTGGTTGAGATGGTAGAATGCATCTGATTGTTAGCTTATGAATCGATAACCCGCGTTCGCAGGGGGCTTGTTATGCAAAGAGTACAATTCGAGGATTTACCGGTAGGGAGTGCTGGGGTGAAAGCTGCGAAGAAGTTAGCCGGATGGTTTGTAATTGGATTGGCGATCCCGTTCGTTTCGAATTTTTGTTTGGCGCGATTGAATGCCCAGGACGAAGTGCGACCTAAGAGTGTCGAGGTTGCGAGGCAGCCATTTGAAGCATCGGTGCAGCGGTTGGTAGAATCACTACGATTTCTCGGTGAGCCGTTATCCGTGGAGTTAGATGCTGAAATTCGCTCGTTGCGCAACAATCCAGAAGATGCTGTTGTAGTTAAGCGGTTGCAAGAGTTGCTTGATCCATTGTGTTTGGCGGTAGTGTCGATCAATCCTGAGAGTCGAGTTAAGGGGGCGGTCGGAGAGGTTCGCAAGCAGTTGGTGGAGAAGGGTTGGAGGACGTTTCTTATCAAGGTCGTCAATGAGGCTGGGGTGACCGCTCCATTACGATGTTCAAGTCCTCAATCGCAACGAATGGTTCTTCCGAGTACATCGGCAGCATCTCCGGAGATGAAGATCACGGAAGCGGAGTCAGCGCGACGTTGGTTGGAGATATCCATCCCGGTTCAGGAGCCGATGGTAGAGAGTCTTTCAGGATTGAAAGTGGAGTATCGGATTGTTCAGTTGTATAGTCGCGATGAAGGGATGCGCGAGGCGACGTTGGCATTTGATGTAGGGCAGGGGACGCAGGACTTGGGTTTTCGCAGTGAAGTACCTGTGTTATTTCGAGTATTGCCGAGCCAACCTGTGTCAATTCGTGTTCGCGATCATGATGGCAAGAAGACGACTTGTGCTTTACTGATCCAAGATAGCAGAGGGCGTGTGTATCCGAATCCGGCTCGCCGATTAGCGCCTGATTTCTTCTTTCATCCACAGATCTATCGTGCGGATGGTGAGACAGTTGTCTTGCCGGCAGGAAAGTATTACGTGACGGCATCGCGAGGACCTGAGTACTTAGAAAGTCGGATGGAGATCGAGGTTCCTGAAAAGGGCGAGGCACCGTCGATTGATGTTGATCTTAAGCGTTGGGTACACATGGCTGCTCTAGGTTGGTATTCGGGGGATCACCATGTGCATGCGGCCGGTTGTGCTCATTATGAAAACCCGACACAGGGAGTGACTCCCGAAGACATGATGCGACATATCACAGGAGAGGACTTGAACGTTGGTTGCGTGCTGAGTTGGGGGCCTTGTTGGTATCACCAAAAGCAATTTTTTGATGGGAAGGTTTCCAAGCTTTCGCGAGCGGATTACTTGATGCGCTACGACGTGGAGGTAAGTGGGTTTCCTTCGTCGCATGCTGGGCATTTGTGTTTGCTAAATCTTGTGGAGGATGATTATCCGAACACCAAGAAAATCGAGGATTGGCCGAGTTGGACGCTGCCGATTCTCAAGTGGGGGCAAGAGCAGGGGGGGATCGTTGGCTATAGTCACAGTGGGTGGGGATTAGCATTGCCCGACTATATGCCAGACGGTTCGCGAGGAGCGTTGCCCAATACTTGGGGTGGAAGTCGGCCGGGTAATACAGGCCGAGCGGCGGACAAGTTACCGGACTATGCGATGCCACCTTTTGATGGGATCGGAGCCAACGAATACATTGTCGCTGCTCCGAACGACGCTTGTGATTTCATCAGTACGGTCGATACGCCCGCGGTATGGGAGTTGAATATTTGGTATCACGTTTTGAATACAGGTTTGAAAACGCGAATCAGTGGAGAGACCGATTTTCCTTGCATCTATGGAGAGCGGGTTGGGCTAGGAAGAGTGTATGTCGAGATGGACTCGAAGTTGCCTCTTACGTATGACCAGTGGGTTCGAGGTTTGTTGGATGGTCGAAGTTACGTTGGGGATGGCGCGAGTCATTTGAGGCGATTTCAGGTCGGTGGTGTTGGGCTTGGTCGCACCGATTCAGAAGGCAAGGTGAGTCAGTTGAGGGTTGCTGATGCGGGGATGGTTCGGGTGGAGACGACCATGAGCGCGCTGCTGCCAGTTGAGCAAACGGAGCTAGGGAAGGGGATTGCTGGAAGAAGGCTTGATGAGAAGCCATATTGGCACATTGAGCGTAGTCGCATTGGTCTCTCTCGACGCGTCCCTGTGGAGTTAATCGTCAATGGAAAAGCGGTGGCAAGTCAGGAGATCGAGGCAGATGGCCAGTGGAGAGACTTGGTTTGGGACATAAAGATAGAGAAGTCTAGCTGGGTTGCATTACGGGTTTTCCCTAGCATGCATTCGAATCCGATATTTGTGCATGTAGGAGGCAAGGAGATTCGAGCGAGTAAGCGAAGTGCGCAATGGTGTCGCGAGGCAGTTGATGTGTGTTGGAACAAGAAGTTCCCGATGATCAGACCCGAGGAACGGGATGCAGCCGAGGTGGCTTATCGCGTGGCAAAAGAGTACTACGACCGCGCGGTAACAGAAGGAGAGTAATTCAGATTACTGTCTAATGACTGAGGCATTGCGGGGCGAATGTTCGATTCCGACTTATTGAAAGTGGTCGGCTTCGAGTTCGTAGAAAACCCCGTTTAAACCGTCTACTGGTTTGAGGAACGGACGCACGGAGAGTTTGCCTGCGAGTGAATGACGCCGAAGGGACTTTGAAGCGAACTCATCTCCTGTGAGACGGACTTCGATCATGTGCGTCAATGGGGGTTGTTCGCCGAAGCAGCAAGTGGCCCAGTCAGGGACAAGAATGAAGGACTTCGACGCATTGCTCGACAACGATGTTGGGTGAATGTAGCCTTTGACGAATACCTTTTTCCCATCGAGTTCCATCGCGGTTTGTGGTGGGTAGTCTGGGGCACCCAGAGGACTCTTCAGAGCGGCAAAAGAGATTCGTTCGTAGCCGTCGGGAAGTTCGGTGTAGTATTCAACAGTATGTTTGATAGGGCTACCGATGAGTGCGAAGAAGCTTAGGGCGCCTCCCATCCAAGCGACAGATTTACCGCTGAGTTCGTTTGGGTATTTTCGGAGGTTTCGAAACGCGACCAGTGCGAATACCGCTCCGATTGCGCAGAGGAATAGCAGGAGGGGCGAATACCAGCTCAGGAGTCCGAGCAAGCCAAAGACTAGGCTTAGCACGGCTGCTCGTGAGACCGAGCGATAGCCATACTCGAGTTCTTCGCTGTAGGCTTCAAACGATCGATTGGTTTTATCTTGTTGTAAACCTACCAATTCGGTTGAGGGTTCACTCATCTGACTCATATCCATTCCCGAAGTAGGGATTTTTTTTAGGACTTCGAAAGCAACAAACGGCGCAGGACCCAATGTTCTCTGGAGAACATGCCGGTGAGCATCATCCAGAGGAGGATTCCTAGGGCAAGCCCGTTGAGGAGCATTACGGTCAAGACGATCCAAGAGTTCATCCCGAATTCGGTCGTTTTGGCTTGCGGATGATCCGCGAAGGAGACGTTTGAAGGGACGAATGCGGCGTTGCGTGGGGCTTCGATGGAATCAAAAGCCATTAATTTATTGTCTTGTAGACGCCAGCCAGCAACCAATTTGCGGCTGGAGAATCGTTCGGCGCGAGCGATACGATTCGAGCCGGCGGTGCTTGAAGCCGGTCGGGAGGGATTGTCGTTGCTTTCCGCGATTAGGCTGTTTCGATTGATTGGAGACCAGTTTGACGAGGAGTTTTCGTTAGGTTGCCCTGGTTTCGCTTCTTTTTTGGATTTGTCGGCATCGTTGTTTGAGTTGCCGTCTTTCGGGGCGCTGGGGGCAGGGATTGGAAAGAAAGTCGCAGCTCGTTTCACAGCTTTTGGATCGATCTTTTCGAGTTCGGTCAATCGTTCTTTTGCTTCTGGGAGTGGGCAGGCTCTTAGATAGTTCACGACTGGGACGCGTACCCAGGAGTTATCGTCGTTGGCCTTTTTGAAGAGTTCTGTGAGTCGGTCGATTTGACTCCAGTCACCCCAACGAGCCAGGTCCGGGATAACCAGATCAGCCAGATCGGGGGCTTCGAGCAGATGGCGCATCGAAACGAGGATGGCTTCTTTGGGTAAGCGATCGGCTTCGGTTCCATGAAAACGCAGGGCCATAACTGAGGAGTACACATCAGGGTAGGTTGCTTTTCGGTTGGCTAGGAACTGCTCGTTGATCAAGGGGAGTCCTTCTTCGCCTCGAAGCATGAGGTAGGAGGCGATAAGTGCATCTAAGCCTGCACGTTTTTCGGGATCGGTGCTTCGAATCATCGATTCGAATTCAACTGCGTCAGCTTCGGTGCCACAAATTCCGAGCATTGTGTAGTAGAGGCGTTTGCGATCTGGAGCGATAGCTGGATCACGAACCCAGTCCATCAAGCGCTCGCGGTCCATTTTAGACTTGAGTTTTTTAACGTCTTCGTAGGGAGCTAACGCGAATTCATCGTAGCTATCTCTTGCAAGGAGCGAATCGGGGTGTTCGAAATGCTTTTGGTAGAAATCCAATCGCTCGATAGGATCTTCCGGCAGCTTTTGAATGGCGTCGATGTATTTTTCGGCGTCTGCAGATAGAGGTAACGGGGAGGACCAGACTAGGTTTCTTGGGTCGACGCCTAAGAGCAAGAACTTCTTCTCGGTTTTGCCGGGGCCGAAGTAATTGGCTTCGACTTTTTGTCCTTTTTGCAGAAGGGTTTCGCCACGCAATACTCGTTCGACAACGAAAGTTGCGTTTCCATCGATATCGAGTCGGCCGTCGGATTGGAGGGTCGCGATCGCGACAGCATCCATCGAAAGGCTTTCTTGGCGAAGTGTTTGGGAGGCGGCGGAGCAGAACGGGCAGCATTCGGCGGCTTCTTCGCCTCGAATGGCCGACATTTGCTGTGCAGGGAAAATCACCAAGGCTGAAGCGATCAGCCCACCAAAGATCCATTTCTTCAACATTTTTTCCCACTTTCGTCGTGTATTCGAGGATGGCGACGGAAAGACTTTCCTGAACGAACAAGTCAGACTATTCCGCGCTGCACCACCTTAATGTAAAGGAAAAGAGGATAAAATGGCCAGTCGTCTCCTCCTTTTTTCCTTTTCTGTGCTTTCCCTGCAATCAGGCCCTACAGGTCGTACGATCCCTACAGAATCAATCGACTTGTTCTTGGGTTATTCTGTAGGGTAAATGGACTGGCAATTCGACCAAGGCTAGATACAGTTCTAGGCACAAGCGGTGCGATAGAGTGCCGCTATCGATCAGATCGCAGTCCCCAACGCCGGCCCCTAGACGGGAATAGCATTCAATGAATCAGGACAAAGCTGTTTTACCCAACTTGACTTTACCGGTCTTAAAGGCGGATTCGGATGTAACTGCTTCGATCGGTTTGGGAGTGGATTCAGCGGTCGGATCGCAAACTCAGCGGCTTGGTGGTTGCGGTTCGATGGGGGGAACGATCCCGAATCAGAATAAACTTTTCGAGCCGAGTCGACGGTTGCCATCTTGGTTGCGACGAGAGGTTCCCAAGGGGAATGGCAATCAGTTTACCCATGAACTATTGCGTGAACTGAAGCTTGAGACGGTATGCGAAAATGCGAAGTGCCCGAACCGCATGGAATGTTATTCGCAGAAAACCGCAACCTTCATGATCCTCGGCAATGTCTGTACGCGGCCCTGCGGATTTTGTGCTGTTGCCAGAGGGAAGCCTGAAGCGTTGGAAGCGGATGAGCCGGAGCGGCTAGCAGAAGCCTCTGCGCGGCTGGGGCTTCGACACGTCGTGATAACTTCGGTGACTCGAGATGATTTGCCGGATGGTGGCGGCGATCATTTTTATCGTTGTGTGATTGCAGTGCGAGAAAGGACGGGAGCGAGCATCGAAGTCCTGACGCCAGATTTCGTCAGGCACCGTCATGGACTCGATCGTGTCATTGATTCGGCTCCTGAAGTCTTCAATCACAACATGGAAACGGTACCTCGGTTGTATCGCCGTGTTCGTGGACCGAAAAGCGATTATCGTTGGACACTTGGGTTGCTTGAACACGTCAAGGATCGCAATTCAAGCATTCGAACCAAGAGTGGACTGATGCTTGGTTTGGGAGAAACTCGCGAGGAGCTTCTCGAGTGCTTGGCCGATTTACGTCGATCTGGATGCGATTTTCTTACCCTAGGTCAGTACCTTCAGCCAGGTCCTCGATATCTACCTGTTGAACGATATGTGACACCTGAGGAGTTCGACGAGTTGCGATCGGTTGCCAAATCCATGGGGTTTGCTAAGGTGGCTTCGGGCCCATTTGTCCGAAGTTCTTATCATGCTCGTGAGATGGCCGACAGTTAACGATGTCGATCGTTAATTGCTTGAGCGTTTCTTCACTGAATAGGCCAGCTAAGATCGATGCGTTGATTGTCGCGCAGGATGGTGCACGCTAATTTAGTTGGGGAACTATGTTCCGAGAGTAGTTTCCCAATCAATTCGCTTTCGGTCCACCCAGACTCGCTTGCCGCATCGTCGATTCCTTCGATGCGAAGAACAACGTCTCCTTTGCGAAATCCGGCATTTTTGGCTGCTGCATGTTCACCGTATTCTCCTAGTCCATGGACGATAAGCCCTAGGTCATCTGATTTTAGACCTAAGTCGCTTCGTTTCTTCGGATCTACAGTTCGCAGGACCATACCACCCAAAACCATAGCGCGCATTTGCCAAGTTCCCACGCGAGCTGAGATGTCGCTTTGATTGCGCCAACCGTTGGGTAGTAAGACTCGAACGGAGACTTCGTTGCCATCGCGGTGCACTGTCCATTCTTGTGAGGATTCGTTCTTCTCACGATGAAGTGCCCAAGCGATATCTGCGAGGGAGACGATCGGAGTTCGATTGATTTTTATCACTTCATCTCCGGACTTCAGCCCCGCCGTTTCGGCGATGCTCCCGGACTCTACTTGTTGAATGCGAATCCCGCTTCGTTGATCCATTCGCAAACCCACAACGCGTGGATCGGGCATTGGGTAGATCAAGTCCTCAGGGATTCTCTCACCCCGTTTGCGATACCAAGCCCGATATGCATCTCCGATCTGATGGCAGTGGACGCAGCTTTGCACTACGTTTCCGTCCCACTTTAGTTCTCGCTCGTACTTACCGGCCAGTCCTGGTATTTCGATGGGGAGCGCGAAGGGAGTCTCTCCACCCTGTTTACCAGTCATGTCGGTTTTGACCGTCCCCCAATCTTTAAACAGGTCCAAAGATCGCTTCAGGGTAGCTTCTAAGCTTGCGGTGCTTGTTTCCAGTTCGTCGAGTTGGTGTTGCCAGGATCCGAATCTTGCGATGAGTGTTCCGTCGGGATGAAAAACGAGAGTTGAGAACGATAAGTCGTAATCGAATTGGAACTTGGATAAATCGATTGCATTGGCGTTGATCAATCGAACGCAAACAAAATCGTCGAGCAATGCTTGTAGTTGCTTTGCGCGAAGCACGCTCTCGTCGATCCCAGTGCAGGCTTTGCAGGGGACGCATCGAAGGACGATGAGCAAGGGTTTATCGAGCTTCTTGGCGGCTAG
>CAIJIZ010000226.1 GCA_903820735.1 uncultured Pirellula sp. | reverse complement strand
GTTGCAATGACGCAATGGCTACATATTCGCCCCGATCAGTGATGGTGTGGTTGTTTCCGAAAGCATCCGTTCGGTCCCTTTCGAACTTCCAAAATCATTGGGAAAACATCCAAAAGTTCGAATCCTGTCCTCTCCATTAGCTTTCTGAAGCCCGTGCTGCAAAACCCTGTTTTCCCGAGGTTTTTTCGCATTTCTGGCCAATTGCTTTGGCCGTCTGTAGCGCCCATGCTGGCTCGGTGCATGGCGGAATGCGGCGTTGTATTTCGCGTCGCGCACCGAAATCCGAGTCGTTTTTCGAGTCGCGCGAGTCGTCAAAACACTGGGGTTTTGCACGTAAAGGCTGGTACCGATCCACGCCAGAAGAGGCGGTAGGATTCGAACTATCTGTGTGATGTTCTGAAAAGTGGATGTGTTGAGAGTAGCCCGAAACATCCTATCACTCCACAAAATTCTTGATCCGCTCGCAAGTGCCTGATATCGTTCAACTTCGGATCGAGGCCAGCTTGCGTGATAGGCTGCATTGGTGCGGCCTACAGGGTTTAGGCTGATCCGTCTAAAGACAATTTCATCGGACTTAGGCTGACTGGATGCCAATCTGCGTTCGGTAATTTGACGGAGATCCGATGGATTTGACATGCTAATTACGCTCAAGTCGCTGCAACGCAACAGACGTTTGCGTCGGCATGCTTCATGAGCGTATTGAAGTTTAGATCCGCGCACCGTTTTTCGTCGAACGCGATCGCTGTTGTCGCGTAAGCCGATGAACTTTCCAACGCAGCGGACATGGCATCGTGCCATGCCGCTGGTTTAAAATAGTTCGTCTATCTTGCACTCCTGTTGGTCTTTGGTAGCTTGACTCGCAGGGTTGAGGATTCGTAGAACTTTTTTCTAGTTACCAACCATGTAGATTGAAAGATGTTGAGTAGAATCGTGATTTCTGGTTTGCTCGTTGCCGTCCTACGGGGGTTCGCAACTTGGATTTGCGTATACGGATTATGCCTCTGGCGAAGACACTTACTTTTCGGTATTGGCAGACGAATCAGGGGACGAATCGCTGACGCAAGGAGGTTCAACATTTGGTCCTCCGAAGAAGATTCCAATTATCATTTCGTAGTGTTGTTTTTCGGATGCTTCGAGAATTGGAAATGAAGAACGTGGCCGATCATTTGTTGAGCGTTGTTGCAAATCAAGATGGAACGATGATCTCGGTGCATGCTGATCTTCGTGGTTTGGACTTCTTGATCAATTCGTTGAGCCTTCTTCGACGACTCGTAGCTGAAGGGAGGTGTGAAGATCTACATTTATTTTCCGATTCTGCACTTGGAGGAGAACTATCGAGGACGAAGCTTGTGGCAGAGGCAGAAACGACCATTGTGGAGCACCTAAAGGTTTACGGATGGACAGAGGAGTGGGCGACTAATCACAAGTTGTTGCCTACTAAATCGTCTAATCCACAGGGGAGTTTCTCGATCATCTCGCCCATCGAAGAATAGACGAAATCGGGTAAGGATGCCCGTTTCCGGGCACCCTCCACACGCCTCAATCACTTAACCCTCCACCATCACCTTCACCACGCCAGCCGCCCTCGCAAAATCATCTTCGGTAACCAGCAAGTAACTTTGCTGAGCTATGCATGGTGAATTGCCAAGCCAAGAGCAAACCACGTGCAGAGGGAACTCGCGTTGCAGTTCCGTTTCGCATATTGACTGGGATTTTCGTGCTCGTGCTCCTGCTCGTACTCGTGCTCGGACCAACCGCGTCGATTACGAGCAC
>CAIJIZ010000225.1 GCA_903820735.1 uncultured Pirellula sp. | reverse complement strand
CGCCGGCCAACTGATACAACTCGCTCAAATGACCCTCGTCGCCAGACAAATCCCCGCCTCGGAACCCGATTGGGACTCTGTCCGCGAAGCCCAGTCGGCTCACCGCGCCGCCTTACAACTCTTGGCTAACTCCGAATTGCCCAGGGCATCCCAAGCCGCACAGCGAGCTACGGTCCTAGCTCAACGCACCATCCGCAACTCCTGGAACGTCGCACACGAACAATTCCCAAGTATCAACAGTAGCCCACTGATCGCCTCCCCTCTCTCGCTGCCCCTTCACTTTGAACTCGACCGCGTCCTGCAAAACCGCACTTGGCAATCACTCCCCTTGCCAGGGGTCCCTTTCTCAGACCTATCCGCATGGCAATCGGCCGGATGGGAAAGCAATCATCGCCTGACTGACTCAGTCAACTCCTCAATCGAAATGCAACCGGCCGCAGGCCCAAACGCTCAACCTACCCTCGTCCTGCAATCCACTAGTCGAACCGGACAACCTATCCCAACCGGATACGCCGGTGCAAGCATGCGTATTACCAGCCCTACCGTCGAACTTCCAGCAGGCGCACTCGTCCACATCGAAGGACTTGTACTCGTCGAATCCCCCTTGAATGAATCCCAAAGCGGTCTGCTGGTGTGCGACAACATGGGGGGAGAAGCCCTAGGACAACTGATCTCGTCTTACGATGATCAAAACGCCAACAACCCACAACGCGCAAACGCCGGACCTAGCTGGAAACGAATCAGCCTATTTCGAATGATCACCGACGAACGAAAACTTGAACTCTATTTCGAAACACGAGGCGCCGTACGAGCACTGATCACTGACCTATCCCTCGAATGGATCACCCCTTCGCAAAATCGAAATCTTCCTATCAGCACAAGCTCCGAATCTACGCTGCTGATCCCATCCGCCCCACTCCCTGGGGCGCCGGTTATCCCTAACTAAAGCAATCCTACGTCGAGCTTGTTTTACTTCGACCCAATCCCTGCATTGCGCACACGTACCGAAAAGACACTATCGGACGCGGTAATAAATAGTGTCTTGCGATCAACCCCTCCCAAACATACGTTCGCACTCCAACCCTTGGGCACCTTGATCGTCTCAATCAACTCTCCTTCAGGATTGTAAACATACACCCCTGCTGAACCAGTCAAGTAAACGTTCCCCTCGCTATCGAGGGTCATCCCGTCAGATCCCTGCTGACAAAAAACACTCCTATCTAACAACTCCCCATCCCGTCCAATCGTGTACCGATACGTCTTGCGATCCCCGATATCCGCAACGTACAACAACCGCTTCTTCGCATCTCCTATGATTCCGTTCGGTTGCACCAGAGCATCGTCCACACACACCAAATTCTCGCCGTTGCGATCGACTTTATATACGGATTGCTTCCCCTGCGGCTGCTTCTTGTGCTCCCACCAAGGACGCTGATAATACGGATCGGTAAAGTAAATCGTGCCGTTGCTATCTAACCACACGTCGTTCGGCCCATTGAGCCGCACACCCTGAAACTCCTTGAGCAACACCCGGTGCTTGCCTTCCCTATCCAACTCCCACAATTCGTTCGCTTCGTCCGCACAAGCAATCAGCTTGCCATCCGGAGCAAAATACATCCCATTGCTCCTCCCCGCAGGCTTGAGAAAATCAGACACACTCCCATCCACCGAAATCTTGACAATGCGATCGTTCGGCTGATCCGTGAAAAATACATTTCCTTCCCCATCGACACTCGGCCCCTCGGTAAACTTGTACCCGTCGGAAACCAACTTCACTTCCCCTTCCGTGACCCGCTTGAGAGATTCTTGATTGCTCACCTCCCCATTCCCCGTTCCGCTAGCAAACAACACGCCATCGGGTAGCGAACATACATGATACATACTCATCCCAAAGCAAACTCCCAACCCAATGGCTCCTAGCCCCGACACTCTTTTTGACTTCAGCATGTTATCTTCTCTCTTCACGTCACGTCGTTCTTGGTTCACCCAAGCTTCAAAACCTACCGATCGATCCTGTTTCCACCATCCCCACGAGTGTACCTTGAATCCACAGCGCCGAAAACCAAGCAGAACTTCTAGAGTGTTCGCTTTTCTAAGCCTACTTGCTATCGGACAGGCAATCCAACCCACGGTCGCCTTGGGGGATTGGCCGGAATTCCGTGGTCCAAACCAAAATGGCACTATCTCCAATAACCCCAACCTACCGATCGAATGGGCTGATGTGGATTCAACCCAAAAGAATGTCGCTTGGAAATCACCAACAAAAGGGCTCGGCTGGTCCTCACCCGTTATTGTCGCTGATCGCATCTATATCACTTCCGCCCAAGCTATCCGGCCCGCCGATGCCAACAACGATTCAGCAACTGCAGAGACCAATCTCAGCGACCTCGCCCTGCCCCAATCTCTTCACGTCTGCTGCTATAGCCTTGCCGATGGCTCCCTAATCTTCGATAAGAAAGTCTTCGAACAACCACCCAACGCTCCAGCGATCCACAAAAAGAATTCCCACGCAAGCCCCACTCTCGTCGCTCATCGTGCTGCTAACTCCCCTCGAACACAACTCTACGCTCACTTCGGACACCAAGGCACCGCGTGCCTGTCAACCGATGGTGAAATCATCTGGACGAACACCGACCATTCCTACCCACCCGTTCACGGCAACGGTAGCTCCCCAATCATCGTCGATGAGAAACTCATCCTTACCCTCGATGGCGCCGAAGCCCCATACACCCTCGCTCTCGATCTCCAAACCGGTAAAGACCTTTGGAAGACACCTCGCGGTGTTACCACCGATCGCTCCTTTTCGTTCGCAACTCCACAAGCCATCCAGGTACAAGGCAAAACGCAAATCATCTCAGCCGGTGCAGATATCGTCCAAGCTCTCAATCCAGCAACAGGTAATGTCCTCTGGTCTGTTCGCTACAGCGGTTACTCCCTGATCGTACGACCCTTGTACCACCAAGGACTCGTATTTCTGAGCACCGGTTACAACACCCCAAAAATCTTGGCAATCGATCCTACCGGCGAAGGAGATGTAACCGATACGCATGTTCGATGGACCACTACCAGCGGTGCACCCAACACCCCATCACTCATTCCGATGAACAACCAAATCATCATGGTCAGCGATGGTGGGGTCGCTACCGGTCTACTCGCCTCCGATGGAACAAAACTCTGGCAAAAACGGCTCGGTGGTAATTACTCGGCTTCTCCGCTAGCCTCCGGAAATCGCGTTTATTTCCAAAGCGAATCCGGGGAATCCATCGTCATGCAAATCGACGACGAACCAACCGAACTCTCCCGAAACTCCCTCCCCGGACGCGTCTTCGCTTCCTATGCAATCGAAAAAAATGATTTGATCATTCGGACCGAAGAAGCCCTCTACCGAATCAGCAATTCCACATCACCATGATGCACTCTGCCTTGCCCCGACCAAGCCGCTGGTTCCTCTCTTGCATCGCTGCCCTAATCATCATCCTCGCCATCTCCATCGTCTTGGCGCTGGCAATGACTCTAAGGCAAAACGCTCGACTGCGCACCGCGATGATCTCCGGAAGCTCCATGGAGCCGACACTCCATGGCCCAAGAGTCATTACGAAATGCCCCGAGTGCAAACGCGATAACCAATGGACCAGCGATACGTGGCTTGCAAACCGTGAACTCAAATGCCAATTCTGCAACGAATACGTCGACAACTCCAACATCGAACAACTACCCGGTCAGACGATCACCTACGTCCCAACACTCCTGGTCAACCAAAAAGGTTTGCTACCCCAAGGCGCACCGCGATCGACACTCCCCGTCCAACGCTGGGAACTGGCTGTCATCCGAAACAAAGAAGATGAATTCGGCCAAGTCAAACGAGTCGTCGGACTACCTGGAGAACAAGTCAGTATCAAGGACGGACGTATCTGGATCAACGGAAACAAAATCCTCCCCTCGCCGACCGCGTTCCTTCATCAAGCGATCCCGGTTGCAAACTGGACGAACCCAGCATCGAGCACCAACCCGGAAAACACTTCCTCGGTCAACGAATTCCTCTCATCGATTCCCTTCCCCATCCAAAACAACCTCCCTATCAACGCGTTCGACTCCCACCAGCTCTCTCCTGCTCTCGACGTCGGAATAGCTCTACAACTGCGAACCAGTGAACCCTCATGGAACCTCCACCTGAAACTTCTAATCGACGACGAACCTATACCCATCGAAGTCTCCACCTACGAACGGACCACCACCATCCATATCGGGTCACTCTCCATGGCCGCCTTGCCAAAAAACTGGACCCTCGATTGGATTCAATTCCTAATCCTCGGCGAAACCCTGGTGATCCTCGATGCCAAACAAGAACTCGGTAGAATGCCTCTGGAAACCTTCGTCGAATCCCACCGACGTGTCGGCAGCAAACCGCTGAACGCAAGCCGCATTCGTTGGACCGAAGTCCCAACCATTGAACCATCAAACCTTCTAAAACGTGTCCTGCTTTATCGCGGCCGAATCTATCGCGGAGCTAATGATTCCGATACCCAAGACTTCCCGGCCAACGACGGCTGGATCGTCCTGGGTGACAACGTCTCGATCTCCGAGGATTCACGATCCGCAGATCCAGCAAACATCCGAATTCAAAAACAACAACTCCAAGGTGTACTTCCCGAACCACCATCTCTTATGCACAACTTATTGCAACCATGAACCAACATAACCAATCATTCTCCGGAGGTGTCTTTCACCCCTCGATCCCCGGTGGTCGCGCTGGGGCGGAGATCACCATCAATCGAGGTGAAATCATCGCGTACACTCAATGCGATGGACAACCAGTCTTCTCCATCCCCATAAACCAATGCCAACTCGATCTCGGCGGTGCCTCCGGACGAATGCTCTTCTGCCGAACTCCAGACGGACAACTGACGATCTTCTCCGAAGATAAACACTTCGCCCAAGCACTCGATCTGCATTCAGGGGGCCTACTGGGCAATCAAATCAATACCCTGAAAAGAGCGGTGCGATCTGAATCCAAGAAACTCGGATTCTGGATCCTCGCCAGCTCTCTCGCCTGCGCCCTGATCCTGTTCATCGGCTACTTCGCCATGCTGTGGGCCGCTAAAGCTACCATCGCCTCATTGCCAATCTCTATCGATGAGAAAATCGGGAAACTCGCCCTAGACTCCATGGATGTGGGCAAACGACTCGACTCCGCTCACCCCGCAAGTAAACTCGTCCAATCCATCGTCGATAAACTGCAACCCCACGCAGCTATCCCAAATATGAAATTCAAAGTGATTGTCGTCGAAGACCCTCAAGTCAACGCCTTCGCACTCCCCGGTGGGCAAATCGTCGTCTTCACCGGACTGATTCGCGAAGCGACATCCGCTGAACAAATCGCCGGTGTTCTCGCCCACGAAATGTCTCACGCAACCTTGCGACACGGATTGCAAAGCGTCAGCCAATCGCTCGGTATCGTCGCCGCTATCCAACTCTTCGTCGGCGATATCGGCGGCCTCGTCGCCCTCGGTGCTCAAATCGCTCAACAATCGATCCTCACCAGCTACAGCCGAACTTCGGAGACCGAAGCCGACCTCGAAGGTGCTCGCATGCTACATGCCGCTAAAATCGACCCCCAAGCCATGGCGGAATTCTTCGGATTACTCAAAGAAAAAGAAGGGGATATCCCAGACGCCATCGCTTGGATCAGCACCCACCCTCAACACTCAACCCGAATCGAAAATATTAAAAATCACCAAAAATCCTTCCCCGCAACTCAGTACGAACCCCTAGATCTAAACCTCAAAGAAGCCCAAGAAGCGTTATAATGAGCCCCGCAGATCCCCACTAAGATCTGCGACTACTCCTCACTAATGCGATGCTCATGAACTCGAGGTACGCCATGCAAGTCGATATCAGAAATCGTCCGTCGTTCGCAAATCTACTGGTTCATTTCTCCCCCGGCGATTCGATTATCGCCGAAGCCGGAGCGATGGCCACAATGAGCTCAAACATCGATATGAAAACCCGCCTCAACGGCGGCTTTTTCGGTGCAATCGCCCGCCGACTCTTCGGCTCCGAATCAATCTTCATCAACGAATTCTCCGCCAACTCTCCCGGGGAACTCGTCCTGACACAACCCTTTCCAGGCGATATCGTTTGCACGGAACTCCAAGGCAATACCATGCTCTTGCAACCCGGCGCATTTATCGCTTGCGACCCAACCGTTCGACTCTCCCTCGGCTGGGCCGGCTTCCGTAGCTGGATCGCACGAGAAGGTCTCTTCCGTATCAAAGTCTCCGGCAAGGGCCGCGTATGGTTCGGTGCCTACGGCGCGATCTTCGAAAAAGAAATCTCCGGGGAACATATCGTCGATTCCGGACACCTCGTCGCCTACGAACCGACCATCTCCATCAACGTCGGTCTCGCCGGTGGTATCTTCACCAGCTTCTTCTCCGGCGAAGGAGTTGTCACTCGCGTGCGAGGACAAGGAAAAATCTACATGCAAAGCCGATCCTTTGATGGTCTCGCCGCTTGGACCAACTCCCACCTCCTCTAATCCAATACCCTACGCTCGAACTCAAGGAGTAAAACCAAGCCATGCGACACGAAATGCTCTGCCAACCTGCCTCAACCGCTGTGCAATTTAAACTTGACCAAGGCGAATCGCTCACCTGCGAAGTCGGTGCGATGATCGCCATGTCATCCGGCCTGAGCGTCCAGACAACCTCCAAAAGCCGTGGTGGAGGAGGCGGTATCGTCAAAGGCCTCAAACGAATGTTCTCCGGCGAAAGCTTCTTCCTGAACCACTTCACCGCCGAAGCCCCCGAACAAACTCTCCTCATCGGACCTACCATGCTAGGGGACTGCGTCCACCATGCGATGCGAGGCGGGACAGTGATCGTCCAAGGCTCCAGCTGGCTCGCCTCCTCACCCGACATCGATATCGATACTTCATGGCAAGGCTTCACATCGGCGTTCTTCTCCGGTGAATCGATGTTCTGGGTCAAATGCAGCGGCCAAGGAGATCTGTTCTTAAGCAGCTACGGCGCTATCCACTGCATCGAGATCGATGGCACATACACCATCGATACCGGTCACATCGTCGCTTTCGAAGACACCCTGAAATTCAACATCGGAAAGGCCAGCCGAAGCCTCATCGGAAGCTTCCTCGGTGGCGAAGGACTCGTCTGCAAATTTCAAGGCCAAGGAAAACTCTACTACCAGTCACATACGCCTCCCGCACTAGGCGCACTGCTAGGCCCAAAACTCAAACCAAAATAACACCACTACCAATCAATATCACTACCACTCAACAGCACGGCAGCTTTCACTGCCCATCGACCGCCCAAATCACTACACAACTCCCATCCAATCTAGCGAACTTCCTACGGAGTCTCCCATGACATCCAACCTGCAATACGAAATCCAACTGCGCCCCGATTTCTCAATGCTCAAAGTTGAGCTAGAACAAGGCCAGAAAGTTTACGCGGAACCCTCGGCAATGGCCGCCATGAGCCCAAACCTCAAACTCAAAGCAGGTTTCAAAGGTGGCGCTTTTAAAACCCTAGGTCGCTTCTTCGGCGGCGAAAGCATGATCGTTAACACGTTCAGCGCCGAGAATGGCCCCGGCGAAATCCTCTTCGCCCCAGGTCACATGGGTGATACCCAACACTACCGACTCACCGGCGGATCGCTCTACCTCCAACGCGGTGCATACATGGCTAATAGCGAAGGTGTAGAAATCACCGGTAGCTGGCAAGGCGCTAAAGGATTCTTTAGCGGCGAAGGACTCGTACTGCTGAAAGCTTCCGGCAACGGCGATGTCTTCTTCAACTCCTACGGCGCTATCCTCGAAATCGACGTCCAAGACGACTACATCGTCGATACCGGCTTTATCGTCGCCTTCGAAGACACCCTCAGCTATAACGTCTCCGTACTGCCCGGCCTGCGCGGCGGTGGCTTCAAACGTCTCTTCTTCAGCGGCGAAGGCCTCGTGTGCCGCTTCTCCGGACAAGGCAAAGTCTGGATCCAAACCCGATACGTCACACCCTACCTCTCCTGGATCAACCAGTACCGACCACAACAAAGCAAGTAGCAGTCAACTTCTAGCCCCGCTCCCCCTCTATTCCCCCCCCTCTCTGTGCCTCTGTGCCTCTGTGTTTCAAAAAAGCCCCCTAGACCGCGCAACATTTGGAAACACAGAGACACAGAGTTCACGGAGATAAATCTCTTCGGCCTACGGCCAAACCATTCCCCCGCCCCACCTATCCATCCCCTACCTATCCATCCCCCACCTATCCGCTCCCCTTCTATCCGTCCCCCTCTCTCTGTGCCTCTGTGCCTCTGTGTTTCAAAAAACCCCCAAGACCGCGCAACATTTGGAAACACAGAGACACAGAGTTCACGGAGATATATCTCTTCGGCCTACGGCCAAACCCTTCCCCCGCCCCACCTATCCATCCCCCACCTATCCGTTCCCTTCTTTCCGTCCCCCTCCCTCTGTGCCTCTGTGCCTCTGTGTTTCAAAAAAACCCCTGTGTTTCCAAAACCTCAAGGCCCCGACATCCGGAAAGTAACCAAACGCGAGTTGCTCGCCGAGTCGGTGATCTTCGCCACCGCCTTGATATTCCCCTTCCCCGCCGTCAATCCAACCGGTGCTGTGATGACAATCGGAAGCAACTTCGATTCGTTCGGACCAAGTTCCGGTTGTACGTCGCTCCAGTGAACCACAGCCGTAGCCGGCT
This sequence comes from uncultured Pirellula sp., assembly GCA_903820735.1. GTDB lineage: Bacteria > Planctomycetota > Planctomycetia > Pirellulales > Pirellulaceae > JBKCUI01. The sequence continues at coordinate 6,423 of CAIJIZ010000225.1, read as the reverse complement.
CAAGCATCTCAATGGTGTACTTCTCCATGATACTCGTGCGGTTCGTTAACCGAACGCGAAAGTTATTCTGCAAGGTCCGAGAAGCCAACACGGTATAAGGCACCCCAGGACTCGGAATGATCTTGGCATCAAAAGAAAACTTCGTCGACAACATCACCAAAAAAAGTGTTGCCGTCGTCAAGATCAACATCGGGTAGATCAACGTCCGAGCACGAAGCCACGAATGGGTTTTGCCATCCAAAGCATCTTGACTGGAATAACGAATTAGACCCTCTGGCTTCTTGATCCTTCGCATCACATCATCGCAAGCGTCGATGCATTGAGTGCAATGAATACACTCCATTTGCAATCCGTTTCGAATGTCGATCCCCGTCGGACATACCGCCGTACAGTGCCCGCAATTAATACAGTCTCCTTGCGCCCCCTGAACACTTTTCCCCTTGTGCCTCGGCTCACCTCGGTGAATGTCATAAGTAACAATCAAACTCTTACGATCAAGCATCACCGATTGAAATCGGCCGTAAGGGCAAGCGACCATGCAGAGCTGTTCCCGAAAGAACATAAAGTTGTACATCAATCCAAAAGTCGCAGCAGCCATCACGCCAAAAGCCATCGGATGCTGCTTGGGTGTCATCTGCATCCACTGCGCAAGCCGATCTGTTCCGACGAAGTAACTCAAGAAAGTATGCGCAAGGAACAGACTGCAAATGAGGTAAACAATGAATCGCGCCGTTTGCAGAAGCGTGTTCAGAGACTTCTTCGGCTTACCACCCTTCCCTGCAGTTCCAGCGAAAATTCGATCGATCGGACGAAAAAGAAATTCCAAGTAGACCGTCTGAGGACATCCCCAGCCACACCAGAGTCGACCACCAACAGCAGTAATAAACATCACCGTAAAGAAAACAGACAGCAGCAATAGAAGGAGCAAATCGGTGTCGGTCGGATAAAACGTATGACCGAAAAAAGTAAACTCACGCGCAACGATGTCAATCAATACGATCGGCTTACCTCCAATCCGCAGATGCGGCAACGTCACAAAGAACGCGATAAGCGCATAAGCTAGAAATCGACGACGCTGCCAGTATTTGCCTTTCGCTAAAGCCGGGTTAAGCCACCGCCGCTTGCCGTCCCCTTGAAGCGTCGGCAAGACCATTTCGTCGGACGGAAGTAGTGGACTATGTGGGTCGATTACGTTTAATGCGCGATTCGCTGCCGAGGAATCGCTTGATTGAGTGCCGGACATCGTAATGGGTTTACTGACTCGCAATGATCGAGAAACTTGTTTTGCTCTACCCAAATCATCGGACGACCCCTACTCCAGGACAAGGATCATCAAATTCGAATACCACAAATGTGGCTGTTTCATTCTGTCGCACCACTCGAACTTAACACATAAACAATTGCGATTATCCAGGTTTCCTGGCTGCACAGTAGTACTGCGCCCCAACTGGTAACCATCCAAGATAATCTTCCATCACTCGTAGCGATCGCAAAAACCGAGGGATGCGAAAGGACCAAACTCTGCTTGATCCTCCCCGCCCCCGACGAGTTCATGAATCTCGCTCCTCAGATCCGCTCTCGCTGAAGATGTTGTCGAAGTACTTGCAAAGCTACTTGAATGGAAACGGCTTCCTGGATTTCTACCCAGAAACATCATGTTCCTTGAACAACCCACTGCCGAATCTGTGCAATCCCTCGCCGCTGCTACCCCAGAAAAACGATTCTGGCTCATTAAACCCGGTATAACTCCAATTGAATCAACACGAATCGAATGGATACAAGCTCGATTCCCCTCCGCCAAACTAATTCCACCCGTACACACCCTCCAACCAGGCCACCAAGGAATACAACCCGAACCCCCAATGGAAATGATGCTCCTAGAACTCAACGAATAATCGCGACCATCTACGAGCCAACACTCCCCCTACTGAAACTCCACACCCTTGCCTTGAAGAAAAACCGCTATCTTCTCTTCTCACCAAACTCCAACAGCGGAAAAATCCGGAGTCGCTGCAATGTGAAGAGAATACTCGAAGAGAAAAATCCCTCGGCTAACGAAAGCAACTCGATCTGCTCGCGTATGGTGTTATCTCGTCCCGGGACGGTTGGTTGGCTAGACATGCCCTGAAAACCCTACAGACTGCAGTTGAAAATGTACCGCCGAGGCATTCGAAGTAATCGTCCTAATGGTTCTTACAATTGTGGCATCAAAGCCACACAAACCAATCGACACAGATCCCCCACCCCTTACAGATAACGACCAAACAGTTCGACTCCTCGCCGTACTACTTCGCCGTACTATTTCGCAGTACTACTTCGCCACCGCAACAACCGGCATGGGCCGGATGGCATCTCCCTTTTTGAATTGCAACGCTGAACGATCCGGCTTACCAGCTAAATCCGAACCTCCAGATAAAATAGCCACCGAATTCTCCTGCTTGTCGATCCGATCTAGGAAAATACGGTGCACTAAATGCAACTGGTCACCTGGTTCTCGCTTAACCGGTGGAATCAACTCGAAGTGGATCCATAACCACCCCCTCTCACTTTCCATCCCTACCCATCGCAATTGCGATCGATTCTCCGAACCCTGCGTATCATCCTTGGCAAACGTCGGTATCTCCTTGAGACTTTCGTTTGCTGCAACACTCGAAGTCTCCTTCGGCAACGCAACCAACATAAACTGATTCTCTAAAAACCGACGTGCATGCTGGTTGAAATCGTCCGATTCCAAACTGATCGAACGCCCATGGATGGCTTGAAGCGCAACCTCAAGATCATGAGGATGCATTCGAAGCGAAACTTCCCAGTGAGCCTGCGCCTCATTCCACCGCATCTGACCAATGCAAACATGAAACGGATGAAATGCACTCACTGTGCTTGGACTTACAACAAATCCCAACACCAGCACCCAAAACACGTTCACCCAGAACCGCATTATCGGCGATCGGCATAAATCACCCTGTATACCGCCAGACAAAGTGATCTCGTTCAAGATCTTGCTCCCGCTCTTGTTCCGGTCCTCGGTCACTTTGGATCCCCACTCACTCTCGAAGCTTGAGCCGGTACCCTCAAATCCGAAGCCCCTTCAACAGCAGTCGTCAACTGAACTCGTTTCTTCTTCTTGTTTCGCTTCTCAGTTTTATTCTTCGGCTTCTCATCCCCTCCTGGTGCACTCGCACCACTAGACTTAGGTGCCGACTCTTCAGACGCCTTGCTCTCCTCGCTGGCCTTCTGAGCCTCCTTCGCTTTCGCTTCCTCAGCCCGCTTGGCCCTCGCCATCGGATTATCCTCGCCACCTCGCCGCTGCGCCTTGAAAAGCTGGAAGCGGGACGGCTCAAGCGTCACAGGGAACGTATTGTTGTCTCGGTTCACATCCGCGATCTCGCGGTAAGGATCAAGCTCGAATTTAACAATCGGCTGCTCGGCAATGACAAGCGTATCGCAAACGTTCGAATCAACTCGCCAAATCTCAGCTGGCAACCGCACCTCTCGGGTCGATCCATCCTCAAGAGTCAACAACACGATCACCGGCATCACCAACCCTCCAACGTTGCGGAACTGAAGTCGATAAAATCGGTCGGTCGATTCAAGCAACGCCTTGTCTTTCTCCGTAAGCTCACTCATGGCCTTCTCATAAGCCTTGCGCTGCTCGTCGGTCACTGCATTCGGATCGTACTCATTATAAAAATCTTTGAGCTCCGGATACGTATCGGCACGCTTCGGCAAATCGCGATTGCGTTGTTGCGACAAACTAGGCAATCGCCCCTCCTTCTTAGCCTTGTTATCCGCCGCTATCTCATCCGGCGTCCGGCGATCGACATGAAACACCTCGATCTTATCCAATGCTATGTCGCAATGATCCGTCGTGTAAAACCAACCCCTCCAAAACCAATCGAGATCGCGACCAGAAGCGTCCTCCATCGTCCGGAAAAAGTCAGCCGGCATCGGCCGCTTGAACTTCCAACGTCTTGCGTACTCCTTGAAAGCAAAATCGAACAACTCGCGGCCTAAAACGGTCTCCCGAAGGATATTCAGCGCCGTAGCCGGCTTGCTATACGCGTTCGGACCGAACTGCATAATCGATTCGCTGTTGGTCATAATGGGAACTTGCGTCGTACTGAGCATATAAGGCACAATCAACTCGGGTTCACCTCGCTGCGATGGATAGTCTTGCTCCCACTCCTGCTCCGCTAAATACTGTAGAAACGTATTGAGCCCTTCATCCATCCACGACCATTGCCGCTCGTCACTGTTGACGATCATCGGGAAATAATTGTGTCCAACTTCATGGATGATCACCGTCAGCAACGCGTACTTCGTTGCTGCCGAATAAGTGCCATCCTCGCGAGGACGAGGTCCGTTGAAACAAATCATCGGATACTCCATCCCACCAACCGGACCATTGACACTTATGGCGATCGGATACGGATAGTCAAAGGTATAACGACTGTAAACGTTCAGCGTATGAATAATCGCATGCGTCGAGTACCTACTCCACAGCGGCTCACCCTCATTCGGATAGTAACTCATCGCCATCACCGGGTTGTCGTTGACGTTGTGACCTTGAGCATCCCATATGAACTTGCGACTCGATGCAAAAGCGAAATCGCGAACCGCTTCCGCACGGAATATCCACGTTTTGGTCTCCTCGCTCTTCGTCTTCTCACTCTCCTTCGCTTCCTCCGGTGTGACGATAAAGACAGGTCGCTCTGCCGTACGGGCTTGAGCAAGCCGATCGCGTTGCTCCTGAGTAAGAACTTCATTCGGATTTTGTAACTCACCCGTCGACGCAACGATGTGATCCGCCGGTGCTGTAATCCGTACGAGATAGTCGCCAAACTCGAGCGTAAACTCACCTTGCCCAAGATACTGCTTGTGCTGCCAGCCCGTCACGTCAGTAAAAGCCGCCAAACGGGGAAACCATTGTGCGATTTCATAAATCGCGTTCCCGTCCTTCTCAAAGTACTCGTAACCTGTCCGACCACCGATGTACTTGGAATTGTTGATCGCATACGTCCATTGGATCTTCATCGAATACTCTTGGCCACTCAAAAGCGGCTCCTTCAAGTCGATTCGCATCATCGTGTCGACTGTGAAAGTACTTAGCGGATGCCCCAACGTATCGGTCACCGATTCAATCTTGCACCCACCATCAAAAGTCTTACGCTCATAAAGCCCCTCAAGCTCCGCAGTCGAGACACGACCACCAAGTCCCCGGCCTGCGCGAGTTCGGTTCGCGTCCGAGTCCGGCGCGAAAATGTTAGGATCAAGCTGTACCCATAGATATCGCAACGCGTGCGGCGATTGATTGCGGTACCGAATCGTCTCAGATCCAAGGATGCGATGCTCCTTCTCATCAAGCGTCACATCGATCGTGTAGTCGACTCGCTGCTGCCAATAGTCCGGCCCCGGCTCACCACTCGCCGCCCGATAACTGTTGGGGGTCGGCAAAATCTCTTCCAATTGGCGAAATTTGTCTTCCTGACCGTATTTACGGTTTGGAAAAGGCTGAGCGAATAGTTCAGGGGTAACCGTCAAAAAAGATATGACTACGCCAAGGTAGGCGAAAAAGCTTGTCCGACTCAAAAGGCTCATGATGTGTTGCATTAAGGGGTAAATTGCCATAGAGAACTGCGGTGATAGTTTGATTGGTTAGGGAAGATATTCCAAGGTGCGAATGGCAGGAAATAGCCAGGAAAGAACCGACTTGCACCCTCTTTGAGCCGTTACAGCCTGCCTGAAACACAGAGGTGTTTCAATTGTTTCCTTGAACGCCAGTCCATGCACAGAAAAGGGAAATTCTTGGTCGATTTGCTTGCTTACCGAATTCTAAGGGGCATAGTTGTGTGTCGGACGCAAGTGAGGGGTAGCGTACCCGCCGGGAGTAGAGCCTGGTGAAAGTGGCTAAACGTTGTCACGCTCAAAGGGTTTTCGTCTGTCCCACTGCGTTTCGATCTTCAAAATACTGCCTAGTGGGACCACCCGCGTGGCAGTATTTTTTTTGCACTTCTCGCAACCCTGCAGCACTCCCAACGTAGTGCGGTTCTAATCGTGGTGCGGTTCTCCTGGGCCGCAGACCGCGCAATCGTGGTGCGGTTCTCCCGGGCCGCAGTCCGCGCAATCGTGGTGCGGTTCTCCCGGGCCGCAGTCCGCGCAATGGTGGTGCGGTTCTCCCGGGCCGCAGTCCGCGCAATGGTGGTGCGGTTCTCCTGGGCCGCAGTCCGCGCAATGGTGGTGCGGTTCTCCTGGGCCGCAGTCCGCGCAATCGTGGTGCGGTTCTCCTGGGCCGCAGTCCGCGCAATGGTGGTGCGGTTCTCCTGGGCCGCAGTCCGCGCAATGGTGGTGCGGTTCTCCCCGGCCGCAGACCGCGCAATCGTGGTGCGGTTCTCCCGGGCCGCAGACCGCGCAATCGTGGTGCGG
>CAIJIZ010000224.1 GCA_903820735.1 uncultured Pirellula sp. | reverse complement strand
ACTGGTTCCAGACGATCATGCTTTGGTCGTCTACGCCAATCACATCGGTTGGTGGGATCCGATTGTCGCGATGCAATTGAACCGGACCTATTTCTCGAAACGCATTTTTTATGCACCGATCGATGCGAAGGCATTGGAAGCTTATGGTGTATTTCGCCAACTGGGCTTTTACGGAATCGCGTTGGAACGGATGCGAGGAGCGGCCGAGTTTCTCAAATCCTCTCGGGAGATTCTCTCGCGTCGAGAGTCCGCGTTATGGATTACTCCGGAAGGTCGGTTTACCGATTGCCGGGATCATAGCCAACCCTTGATGCCCGGTTTAGCTCATCTTGCAGCTACTTCGGAGCGTGTGACCTTTATTCCATTGGCGATCGAGTATCCGTTTTGGGAAGAGTCCAAGCCGATGATTGCCACACGCTTCGGTGCGCCGTTGAGTTTCGGAGAAGGGGAGTCAAAGAAAGAGTGCGAGCAAGTCCTTTTCAGGTCGATGCGTGCGACCCAGGCCGATTTAGCTCGCAGCGTGATCAGCAGAGATTTCGATAGTTCTGCGGTATATTTGGTACCCCCGAAATCCGAGCGCCAGACCTTCTATGACACGATGAGAGCTTGGAAATCGTGGATGCAAGGCAAGCCGTTTGATCCTACGCATCGATCGCTTCGCTCCAATCGCGACGATAAAAATCGGCCGCAATCTTAGCGTTAAATGGAATTCAAGTCGCTCTGGGTTGCCTGGATTCTCCAGGTTAACTGGTTTGCCCATCTGGGCTTGATTCACCTCATGGATTGGGTCTATAGCCTAGCGTTGTAATGAGGTAGGAGCCGTTGTGTAGCCAGGAGGAATCCGTCAATGAAACCGAGTTTATTTTCCAGGTGCGGGATGGGTTTTGTGTTGAGTTGTGCTGCACTTGCTGGTTCGATGGTCGCGAATGGGCAGGAACAAGACGACGGTGCTCAGGGAGCGGTAGCTGCCGTGAGTATGCGGGTAGTCGAGGGGGACAAGCAGCGATATGTGCATGCGCCTCGAGCGACGGTTCGATGCGGACCGGGAACGAACTATTATCCCACTGGGTTGCTTGATCAAGGAACAGCCGTAGAAGTCTATGTACAGACGGAGGATGGTTGGTCTGGGATTCGACCACCAGAGGGAAGTCACAACTGGGTCAGTGCAGAGTTCTTGTACTTGATGCCAGGGGGTAGAGTGGCGGAAGTAGCCGAAGACAAGGCACCGGCGTGGGTCGGCGCTGCGAACGATCAGGTTTCGAAGTTGCTTTACCAGACGGAGTTATCCGTATCACAGAGCGTATCGATTTTGGATGAAGCTTATCGTACGGAGGGTGGAGCAAAGAAGCTTTGGTTCAAGATAGCTCCGCCACAAGGGGAGTTTCGTTGGGTGAGGAGTTCGATGCTTGGAGCCGAGCCGATCACTGCGCCGAAGAAGAAATCGCGGGCCGCGAGCGCTCTTGCCAACAAAAGTCAAAGCGGCGATGAAGCATCGCAGGGAGTTGCGAAAGCGAATTATCAGAGTCCTGTAAGCAAGAATCCGCCGAAGGACGGGGAGAGTGAAGGTAATTTGGCTTGGTCGGACGAAGCAGAGCAGGTTGCGCGAGTCGAGCGCGAGATTCGGCGCGAGCAAGAAGCGAGCGAGCAGAAGATACGTCAGAGTGCACCTTCTGGGGCCAAGAAGGGTTCGTTGATCAAGCGTTCACCGGCAGGATCGGCGGAAATGCCCGTCGAAAGAACGGGAGAACGGTCAGCAGATCGTGAGGTAGTCAATGGTTCGGGCGTGCAAGTGTTGCGACCTCGTCCTAGGCCGACGAAGCCACAATCGTATGAGGATCGCGATTGGCAGCTATTTCAAGAGCGCTCGGTTGGTCCGCGCGAGACCGATTCGATGAATCATGTTCTGGGCATGTTTGGAATGAGTCTTGTAGATCCGAGTCAGATACCGGGTCATCCTAAGCAATCTGCAGGGGTTGCATCGGGTCCTCGCGACGGGGCGGTTTATTCGCCATCGAGTCCGGTTCGATCGGTTCCACGTTCGGCGATCGCTTCGCGACCGGCTCGGCCGGCTGGGCCGGCTGGAGGCGCAGCGACGGGTACGGGTAGTAGTTTTGCGGGAATTGATCATTTACCGCGACCGACGGGGCGATATTCTTCGACACGATCGTCAAGTGGATATCCGCGTTCAGGTGGTCCGGAGTATTTAGATCGCGACGCATTGGATCGGGAAGGTGGATGGAACGAAGAGCGGATGGCGTCGGGAGGTGGAGCGACTGGTCGTCCTTGGTGGAAGACGCAAGGACCATTGTTTGGTAGTCAGAGCGAGGTGGGTTCGGATACGATGCTTGCGGAGAGTCGTTCGGAGATGCTTGGCGATGAAGCTCTCGGGGATGGGTCTGCTTCGCGTGGCATAGGATCGGGATCGATGATGTTAGCGAGTGGTCCGTCGATGCGTTCATCGGCATCCGATAGTGGATCGAATTGGCGGTCGAGTGACGAAGTCGATCGGTTTCAGACACCGGCCATCCAAGACGCGTTAGCGGAGTTGTCGATGATCGTCTCTCGTCCGGTGGATCAGTGGAATCTTGCTCCGCTGAGGGATTCGGCGATGCAGTGGATCGAGCGGGGTGAGACGCCGTTGATCCGAGGCGAAGCGAGGTTGCTTTTGGATCGTATCGAGCGTTTTGAGTTACTGCGTCAAAGGACTGGTGGCTATGTTGCGCCCGCAGCGATGGGGCCTCAGATTCCCATGACTTCGAATGCTTCGTATCAAGTGGAGCGCAGTCCATCGATGCAGTCGGAGCTAACGGGTTGGTTGGTGGCGGTTCATACTTCGTTACCTGGCCAGCCAGAGTTCGCATTGACGGATGATGTAGGTAATGTCAAAGCCTATGTTCAACCGACCACCGGATTGAATTTGCGGCGTTATACGCAGCAATTGGTGACGGTCTACGGTCCTCAGGGTTACCTGCCGACATTAGGAGCGAAGCAGATTGTGGCGGATCGTGTCGTCAGGACACGGCAGTAAGGTTGATGGGTTTTGTAGCATGGCCCTCAGAGGGCGTGCGAGGGGATCGCATGGCTCACGCAAAGAAGCAAAGAAAACTGCGAACCCCATGAAATCGTAACTCCCCTTCACCTCCCAGGGGAGGAGAAGGGGTTGGGGGATGAGGT
>CAIJIZ010000223.1 GCA_903820735.1 uncultured Pirellula sp. | reverse complement strand
CACGCAATTGATCTCTTAGTTCATTGAGTACTCCCAAGGATTCGCGGGGCAATTCCTTGGATATTTCATTGGCTAAAGTCGTCATGAATTGAATGTAGACCAACACATCGGTTGGCACTACGTTTCCTTGCTTCATGAATTCGATGTAGACTTGCCTCGCTCGTGATATATTCTTTAGCGCTTGCTCCCGATCTGAATTCCAAAACATACTTTTGTATCGCATCGCTTGCGAAGCTAAAACAGAAACAGGCACACTTTGCTGAGCAACTAGTGTCTCCAATTCAGAAAAGAACTTATTGAACTCCGACTCCACCTGCGCCTTGTCTTCAATTAATCCTTGCAAAGATAAGCGATTGCCTTTGAGGTTTATTTCAGTAACACTCTCGCCACTGGGAATCCTTCCAATAGCCGTGTCGATCCAACTAATAAACTCTTTAGCTAGAGTCGCGTCTTGTACAACAGTCGCATTGAAAACCCCAGCCACCAATAGCTTATCAATCGTTGCACTGCGGGGTAACTTTTCGAGCTTGGGTATCCATACACGAAAGCGATTCATCCCATTCGGACGATCATTGATCAAAAGATATTGTGCAACTTGAAGCTCCAAACCCAACAATGCGGGATCGCTAGGTGCCTTCTCCAGGGCCAAATCAAGCTTGGCAATGAAGGGACCAACGTTCTTGCTCTTGATCCGACTTTGAAACTCTTCGGCCGTAAGCGGAATCGCTTCTGAATTTTGTTGGTCTTGAGCCATCACGAATCCTTCCATTTCGGGAATGCCGAATAGCATCATCATCGACAGTAGAAACTTCCCAGACTTCGCTCCGCAAAGCCGTGCCAGGAGTCCTGAACTACTAAAGGTTAATTTGTCATTCATCATGATTTGCACTCTATCCCCAAAAATCCTCATCGTCCTCCTCCATCCCAAACTCGATAAAGTAAGAAAGCCTATCCGCGATTTCTTCATCGCTGAGCGACTCCGGATCCGAACCTAGGTACGCTTCAAATCGTCGCTTGATCGAATCCTCGTCATGTCCTTGCAGAGCTGTTACAAACTCACGATCGCTTACCTCGGTGGATTCGAAAACTCGCCGCTCATTGGGCTCTACAGGCGATAATAGCTCGTAGCCCATAGGCATAAAGGCCGGCGATTCTGCATGGTCAACTCCGGATTCGCCTTCTCCTTCCCCTGACGAGAAAGTCCCAAATGTTGACTGATTCAGGTAGTCAATAATACTTAGAACATCCAACGGATCAATCGATTGGTTACCGTTCACATCGAACCACTCGTTCCGGGAATTGCCCGACGACACCAAAGGTCCTGAACCTTGGGCGTTCAACCGATCGATCACAAGCAATACGTCAATCGGCGTGATTCGAGAATCCGCGTCCACATCCAATGGGCTAAGGAAATTTTGATGGACCCGGTCCGTTACATTAACAAGAACCTCACCGTAATTGCTCGTAATTCCCAACTCGTCCCGAACGCGATATGCAAACGATACTTGCCCGGTGAAATCGCTATCTGGCTGATACTCCAGCGTTCCATCCTCTAGAATCGAAACCGTTCCGCTAGTTGGTTGCGCAACGATTTGAATCGAATCGGAATTTAAGGAGCCGAAATAGGACAAATCATTCGACAGAACATTCAACCGCAGCGGATTATTGGTGACTGTAGCTGCAATATCGCTCATCGCCATCGGTGGAAGTGTCGCTTCCTGAATACCCACAAGCGATTCGGGTGGCCAAACAACGGCCTTTGAGGTGCGATTAGATAAAGACGCCGATTGCACTTGCTCTCGAACCTCGATCGCATTTACCGACCAGTTCGATCCACTCGCCTTGCGGAACATCAACCCAATCCTATCGCTCGAAGCGACAATGGTCCAAGTCCGACTGGTGTAACTATTGGCTGTTGTATTCACACGCTCAAATGTTACTCCACCATTAAGGGAAACCTCGACGCTTCTGGCCTCAGTATCCCCGAAATGAACGGTCACCGCATAAGACTTGCCCGCCTCGCTCATCGTGAAGAACGTTCCAGGCACGCTATTGAAGTGATTGTCTCGATATAGATCTACCGGTGCAGGCAGGTTCCGAGCCGATGCACCTCGGTCCACCGATTTGACCGCGCTATTCCAACCGAACCCAACACTCTGGCTATAGACAGTTGTTGGCAAAACCCGAGTGTAGCCGTTTGCCGAAGGTGAGAAAATGTTTCGATTAACGTGGTCAAAGTCGTACAATCTCACCGGATTCAATTGGAAACCAACAGGGATTTCGTAGCGTACAGTGCCGTCCGCTGAATCAAGTCGAACCGTCCCCTCCCCTGGAATGCTACTTCGAATCATAAAGTCGATCAATCGATTACTACCGATGGTTATTTGATTCAAACGCAAACCAGCTTGGTTGGTAATCAATCCAAAATCGCTCGATACCCAATACGTTCCTGGCACCAATACTTGACCGCCCAAGGTCTGGTTGCGCTGAATACTCGAAATCGTCCCAGCGATCAAATCGTCGGCGCTCTGCAAGGCATGCACCGTTTGGCTCGTGGTGACCTCCAAGACTTCTATACCATTGATCGACCACTCCTTAACGCCCGCACCTCGGAAGTAAATCTCTATTCGCTGATCGGTAGAAAGCGTCCGCATTACGGGAGAAGTGTACTCACCCGCAGCCGTGGTGAAGCGTTGGAAAACACCTCCATTGACGGAGATCTCAAGGTCTCGAGCGACGGTATCCCCTAGATGCAATCGAATATCGTAAGTCTTACCCTGTTCAGAAGCCACCATGAAATACAGTGGTACCACCGCTGTATGCTTGTCCTGGAACAACCGTTGCGGAACCACCGCGGTCGCAGCAGCGGTGCGGTCAACTGAACCAGCACGTGCACTCCACCCAAAGCTCTTCGTCGAATCGTATAAATTTGTCGGAAGAACACTCCGGTATCCATCGGTATTCAATGGCGACTGAGCGTGGTTAAAGTCCAATCGTCGAAGGAGCGCGTAACGGAACTCCATGGGTATCCGATACTGAACACTACCATCGAGACTAGTCAAAAGCACCTCTCCTTGCCCCGGCAGTTCGCTTCTGATCTGGAACGACAATTGCCCATTGGACCCTACCACAATCTGGGCGCCACTCAAGCGTTGATCGCTATCCGTAGCCACTACATTCCCTATCGTGTTTGTTATCGAATAAGTCCCCGGAGCGACTGTCGTGCTTACGTTATAGGCTGTTTCGCTTCCAGCATCAAAAAGATTGCCACCAGAGAGTGATACAGAGATCGGTACCATCGGGTCACGAATTTCAATCGAATTGACCGCCCAATCGGCACGTGCTATCGAACTCGAAAAAGTCAAGGTTAATTTGCCACCTGTTGCCGTTGCATTGAATGTGACTCGCTTGAATTCATTCGCTAACGTACTGATGTTTGCAATCCCTTGTGTCGGCTGATCTACCACGCTTATGTCCATATCGGACATTGCGGTCGGTCCGCCGACGAATACCGTCACTGCGTAGACTCCATCAGGTAGATCTGTCCTGAATTCCTTGGTGCTCGAATGCTTTTGACCGTCCCTGAGCAAACTAGTAAGCGTTGTTCCCACAAGACTGGTCTGATCGAAAGCCGATGGCCAAGTACGATCCGCCCACTGCGATTCCTTAGGTGGTGCTATCGCCCCCCTGTCAATCGAATAGGTAGTATCCAACCCGTTTTGCCAACCGTAACCCCTAGCCGGGGTGTACCAAGTCTTCTCAGGCAAGGCTATGTAACCAGCTTGAGTTTGCGACGTGGAACCGTTTAAATCTAATCGAAGGTTCACGCTTGGTGCACTGTTGTAGTACGTCGCACTGTATTGAGCGATTCCCTGTGCATGGGTAGCCGTTATATCGATCGTACCCGTGGCTGAGGAAAGCGTATAAGGAATATCCAGAAGTCCAGTGCTGTTCACATATACCTGATGCCCCAACATGGATGAATCCGCATCCGGTACCCCAATAATACCTTTGTCAAGATCGACCGTGTACATACCACTAGGTACACCACTAGCTCTCGCTGAGGCTTGCATCGAATTTCCACTCGGAACTCTTTCAAGAGTACCGGTAACAATCGAATCGATCTTCTGAACGTCCAAACTACTTAGCATCCAATAACTCGATCCAACCTCGGGCTTGAGCGAAAGAAGAACAGCCCCTCCACGATCATGAATCAATTCGATCTCTTTCGTGATCTTCTGACCTTGAACTCCTGTCGCAACAGGTTGCTCAAGAATTGGATCCCATCGCCATGCATCCCCTAGCGACATCGTAAAGCGATAATTTCCGACCGGAAGGTCCAATCTCAATACGCGCTCTTGAGTGTCCCATACACCGTCCCTGAGCAAGTAGCTTAAGTCCGAACCATCCCCCCCTTGATCCAATGAACTCGGGGCAGTTCCAATCCATCCATATCCACGACGATAGGTGTAGCCCGTTGTCTCATCGACTCGCAAATATTCTCTTCCATCAGGGGTTCCCGACGATGCCAAGAATAACGGAGACCTTTGTGTGCCGAAATCCAGCCTGTACCCCTCATCGAGGTCGCCACGAACATAGTTAGGTGTGTGTTCATTGACGGATTCAATCCACTGGAATCCTGGAACACCCGTCACAGGTTCTTCAATCCGTTGGATTCGAATCGCATCTAACATCAACTCCCGGAAATTAGGCCCGGGATTCAAAGCAGCAACCTGCAATGTTCCGTTGCTACCGACGGTCACCTCGCTGGCTAAATCCACCCACCACGCATCATTGTCCCAAAAAGCATTGGTGTAGTCACTCGGGGACTTTGCATGATCCCAGGTAGTCTGGACCGTATTGGTCGACGTTTGCGTTGTAAACTTCGCATTATTGATCGCCGTCGCTTGGGCCCCCCATGTCATCGAAACGCGATACTTGCCTGCGACGAGATCACTGATTGTCCACGTCGCCCGGTCTCCTGCCACCAACAATCCCTTCGCACCACTGAGATAGGCTGTGGATTGATTTCTATTGCTTGGCTGATTCCCAACAATGACCAACCGTGAGTCGGAATCATCAACTATCAATGCATTGCTGAGGACTTCGCCTAATAGACTCACTTGAAATACTCCCGCAAGAGAATCACCAGTGGATATCAAAAAGTCCCCTCGGTACCATCCACGCTTATCACCTGTAAACGTTAAATGGAAATCGATTGACTCCCCAGGAGCCAAGTACCTTGGCTGGAAATCGGTCGTAAATCCTGCTGGTATATCCAGTACTTCCTTGAGTTCGAGCGGCGCAGGCGAAGGATTGAAAATAGTTAGCGTCTTAGTGGCACTTTCCCCTTCCTCAACTTTCCCGAAGTTGATCAAACTCTTTGAAGCCAGTGATTTGCCATCCATAAACACCCGAGCTTCGGGGTATTGAACTCGCACAATTCGAATCGCATCCGCATGTATAACCGCCCCAGGCGTTACGTTTCTAACAGTAACGCTAAGAGCATCGCCCGCAACTCGGAAATCAGATAAATATTCCCAACGCCTGTTGTTGCTGTACTGATCGTCGGCCGCAAGCGATTGATTGACTACCGTCGTTACGGGCAATTCGTCATCGACTCCCTGAATCACATAAGGAACAACCGTCGCTATAGGTGGCTTGTCCTTACCGCCGGAGGTTACTAGTTTCGAATCCCAAGTCGCAAAGACCTTGTACAAACCAGATTCTAGATTTGGGAATGTCCATGTAGCCGAATCGCCATCGTTGTACCCAACCGCAATGTTCTTGCTATAGGGACTTCCAGTCGGAGCAACCGTTCCTGTCGGAACAGATACCCCTACCATCCGGAACTTGGACGGGTCGTCAGCAGTGGTAATCAATTCCTCGATCACAGATGCTCGCAAAACGAGTCCAATCAGTCCGTTCTCTGCATCATTGCTTCCAAACTCTAACTCCGAAAGCAACGTCCCGAACGTCGTTGGCTCACAGCGAACAATTAACGTTGTCGATTGGCCAGGTTGCAAGGTCCGTTGCGTACCGGAATCGTTAATGATCTTAAAGCCCGGTCCGAGCTTGAACTGCTCACTCAAACTCAATGGCAGATTGCCCATATTGCGAAGGGTAAGAGTTCGCTCAGCGGCTTGCCCAAATTGCAAATTGCCAAAGTCCCATACCCCTTGGCGACTACTCAACTTCTGTCCGCTAGCCGTGTCGAGTAACTCCAGCATCGGTGTGCTCGGGTAATTCACGTGTCCAACTTGCTGTATGCGAATCGCATCCGCAAGAATAACACCCCCTGAAAGCTCAATGCTTACAACGTCTCCCGCACGGATATCCGCAGAAGATACCAAATCAACCCATTCCACGCCGTCCGAACGGAAACTCGAAGCATTCGTGATTGGAGTCTTCTGCTGACTCAAAACAACCGTCCGGGTTTGATTACCCCATGTCACTTTATACGTGGCCTTCGCATCCCCAAGAGGAATCGCACTCCACGTAGTCGAAATCCTATAGTTCGCCGTTGGCAGATCTGCCTGAGTCCAACGAACCGCATTCTTTCGGCCCGACCGTCCTACGCTCTGAGTTCCACCATAAGTACCAGCTTGTGTGGTGCTCGTTACTGTCCCCGTGACGGCAACAAATCCAGGAGATTGGTTATCTACGAATCGAGGGATCTGGGCAATACTGCCCACTCGAGCAGCTATCGGTAATTTGAACACTGCCTCATTGACATCATTCGTCTCCAAGAGGAAATCGCCCGAATGATATCCCGGCTTCAACGTGTCGACTCGTATTCGAAGAACCGCACTTTGTCCCGGTGCTATCCCAGTCGTATCACCATTGGAATAAATAATCTCCGCCGAGGAAAAACCGTCCGGCAACGAGTTTCGATGAGCTCCCTCCAATACCAATCCATCGACAACGCGGAACTGTGTCTCGGATGTCGACTCCTGCCGTCCGACAAGATTGAGTTTCAACGGTTGCGTTCCAAGATTGACAATGCGGAAATCCCGATATGCATCCGAACCATAATAGTTGTCCCCGAATTCCGTGAAGGTCAAACCACTCGCGATTTCACCACCACTTGTGATATCGATCACGCGGATCTCTGAGGAGTTATCCCTGACTCGCTCAACTCTCAAACCGTCCGCCAAGAAATAGGTCAGATTGTTCGAGTTGTAATCCAGGCTGAAGAACCGATCCTTATCAATCTCAACAGTGCTCCCGAAATCGTACCATTTCTGTCCAAGATAATTTCCGATCGTCGGCTCAGTTCTCTGATTGATCTGCCTTTGAGATTCGATATTGCCGCTCCTGTCTCGTACAGTCACTCGAGGAGTGTAAATGTTCGCAGGATCGGGATCGGGCCAACTCAACGAAACTTGATATGGCCCCGGACTTAACTTGCTGAAAGTCCAGCCAGCAACGTTGCTCGAATCACTCTTCGTCGCCGTTGAGTAGTAGGTGTCTCCACCCAGCAACGAAGGTCGCAATATCCGCGTCCCCGATCCGACATCAAACCACTCTCGATCCCCATCGTCCAAAAGCAATGGTGTACCATCTATCCATTCGATCGTATCGAATTCGTAATGGTAAATCACACCCAGTCCCGCAACCGATAAGATATTACCGCTGTCAACCACCTGGTTCCCATACGTTCTTAGTCGCAGTTCGTCCCCCGGCTGTCCATCCGGCTGATCGATATTCAATCCTCCCTTGAAGGTTCGCGCCTCAATCGTCGGATTGGCATATATCACATCAGAATATTGACTACCAACGAAGTTCTCAATCGAACTCCGATTTCCATTCGACTCCTCTTTAATGAGCATCACAGAGGTATCACTCGCAACACCCGGGGTAACAACATACTGCCGACTGTTCAAGTAATCCAAATCGAAGACTACTCCCTGAGCACCTAATTGGAAGCTGAGCGTGTCGTAGCCGGACAAATCATAGATGGTGTCGTGGCCCCCAGGAGTCGTCAAAATAAAGTCGTTTCCAGACTCGCCATAAATTTCATCTTCACCATCTCCCAAATCACCAGACGCATTGATAGGGACCAAATACTCGGTCGCGACCACGGACAAGTCATTTCCTAAGATTTTGGGTAGTTGATCCATACCCCAACCACTTACCGATCCAACTTGCGGTATCGGTAGATACAACGTGGCATTGTGGGTCGCAAGCACATCCTCCCCTGCACCTCCCCGAATCGTATCGCTACCATTCCCCCCGAATAGCACATCAGATCCACTCAAGCCGACAATCATATCCTCCCCAGCCGTTAATGGGTCCTCACTAGTTACCGAAACGAATGTCAGGACGCGATTCGCTCCATACAAATCCCAAAGCAAGTCAACCGTGTCTCCAATCGCTATGTTGTTACCTTCACCCGTATTGATCAAATCATCCCCGTATCCACCGGAAATGATGTCATCCTGATCGCCCAATGTGATCGTATCTTCACCACCTTCGTAATCATCGATGGTACGAATTCTCACCGGTCGATCCTGAGAATCCAAAATCGCTTCACCACCGTCGCCAAGCGCGATTACCTGACCTGTGCTTCCCTGCGTTGTTTCAATCCTATCGTCAGCCGCACCACCAAATACGACAATTCGACCACCCGCAATCGACACCACATCATCGCTACCCAACGATGTATCCATCGTCTGCAACTTTACTTCTGTCGCTCCAATAGAATCTCTTTCGGTAACCTCAAGTCGCCCCTCGTCTCCCATCGCAAACAACACACCGGATTGAACGGTCACGAAGTCATTCCCATGGCCTGCAACGACTTTATTGTTTCCACTCGACAACGCAATCGTATCAGCACCCCCATCTCCGAGATTGATCGATTGCAGCAAACGAACTTTTCCATCATCGAAGAAGTAAGCTTCCGCATCGTCGCCAAATACGAGGTTCTCTCCAGACTGAATCGTGATGGTGTCACCACCCTGACCACCGATGACAGCATTAATACCTGTCACGATGTTGACCACATCATCGCCGCCAAACTCAAAATCGGAGCTTCGAAGCTCCAAAAGAGTTCCCGTGCTGGTAAGGATGATCGACCCGTTGTCTCCAAGTACAACCGCGCTCGATCCCTGGTTATTTCCATCAATATCGATCAAGTCACCCTCGGCCCCGCCAACAACGATGTTTCTACCTTCACCGATTTGGATTTCGTCAATGCCACCCATAGAACCATTCAGGGATTGCAAAATGATCTTTCCAGTCAATTGTCCATCTAACATTTCAACATAGAAACTACCTTCGTCGCCGAACAGATAATTGGTCCCTCCTCCGAGGGTGAGAATATCCGCACCTGCGCCACCAAAGGCAATATTGGAACCGTCGTCTAGTGTGATTCGATCACTGGTAGCTGTTCCGACGCCAATGGATTGGATTGAACGTACAGTTCCATCCTCAGAGAAATAGGCTTCGCCATCGTCCGCAAGCACCGTGTTTTGACCACTACCTGCTGTGATTAAATCGCCGCCCGCTCCACCGATCACAGCGTTGTTTCCGGATGTCAGCGTAATCGTGTCGGTGTCACCGCAATCGAAGTCCTCGCTGCGAAGTTCCAATAGGGTTCCGTTGTTGGTTAAAAGAATCAGGCCGTTATCTCCGATAACTACAGCGCTTGCGTCCTCAGCGATTCCATTGACATCGATCAAGTCGCCGGCGGCACCACCGACAACGATGTTGCGACCTGAGCCAACATCGATATCATCAATTCCTCCAAAGCATCCTTCAAGTGATTGCAAGACTGTATAACCTGTCAATTCACCCTGACTGGTTTGGACCTCCAGACTACCTTCGTCACCGAACACATAATTGGTCCCTCCTCCGAGCACGAGCTGATCATCCCCAGAGCCTCCGAACACGAAATTGCGTCCGTTTTCTAGCGTAATCTCATCGTCTGCCCCAGAGCCGAGGTTGATCGATTGGATCAGACGCACGGTGCCGTCATTAAAGAAATAGGCTTCTCCGTCGTCACCCAGCACGGTGTTTTGTCCACCACCTGCGGTGATCAAATCGGCACCTGCTCCACCGACAACGGCATTGGTTCCAGAGATCAAGTTGATGGTGTCGGCTGCACCAGAAGCAAAGTCGGTGCTGCGAAGTTCCAGCAATACACCTGCATTGCTCAAGCGAACCGTGCCGTTGTCCCCTAGGACAACCGCCGAGGCATTGGCTGCGTTTCCATTGACATCGATCAAGTCTCCAGCAGCACCGCCAACGACGATGTTTCTACCTGCACCGACATCGATATCGTCAATACCACCAACGGCACCGTTGAGCGATTCAAGAACCGTTTGGCCGGTGGGGATGCCACCACTGGTAAGGACCTCGAGTCTGGCTTCATCACCCATGACGTAGTTGGTACCGCCGCCCATGACTAGCCGGTCGGCACCGAATCCACCAATGACTGTGTTGGTGCCATCGTTGAGGGTGATTTGATCGTTGGCTCCAACGCCTAGGTTGATCGATTGGATCAGACGAACCAAGCCATCGTCAAAGAAGTAGGCTTCGCCGTCGTCACCAAGAACAGTGTTTTGTCCACCACCCGCGGTGATCAAATCGGCACCTGCCCCACCAACGACGGCATTGGTTCCAGAGATCAGATTGATCGTGTCGGCCGCACCAGAGGCAAAGTCGGTGCTGCGAAGTTCCAGCAATACACCTGCATTGCTAAGCCGCATCGTGCCGTTGTCCCCGAGAACCACTGCTGAGGCATTCGATGCATTACCATTGACATCAATCAAGTCCCCGGCCGCGCCTCCGACAACGATGTTTCGACCTGCACCGACTTCGATATCGTCGATACCACCAACCGATCCATTGAGCGATTCGAGTACAGTTTGCCCGGTGGGGATACCACCACTGGTAAGGACCTCAAGTCTGGCTTCATCACCCATGACGTAGTTGGTACCGCCGCCCATAATTAGCCGGTCGGCACCGAATCCACCGATGACCGTGTTGACACCATCGTTGAGCGTGATTTGATCGTTGGCTCCCACGCCTAGATTGATCGATTGGATCAGACGAACCAAGCCATCGTCAAAGAAGTAGGCTTCGCCGTCGTCACCCAGCACAGTGTTCTGTCCACCACCTGCGGTGATCAAATCGGCACCTGCTCCACCAACGACGGCATTGGTTCCAGACGTGATGGAAATCGTATCCGATGCACCTTGGGTGTCGTTTGCAATGCTTGCTATGTAAAGTAGCAGACCAGTGGCCGAGAAGGTCATACTACCATTGTCCCCTAATATCGTCGCTTTAGGGTTACCGCCCGCAGAACTCAAAACAGATATCGTGTCGCTGCCGCTTCCCCCGATGATTACGTTAAAGCCCTCGGTTGCTTGGATCGTCTCTGTTCCGACGATAGAGGGGTCCGAGGACGCTACCGTGGTGGTGCCGTCCGTGTTGACTTGGATCAAACCGCCGTCGCCAATGATGTAATTCGATCCCGCACCGAGTGTGATCGTTTCATCTCCTGCCCCTGCGATGACTCGGTAAGTACCGGAACCTAGTGTGAAAAGATCCGCGGAACCAACGGCAGTATTGGTCGACTTAGCGAGAGTTAATCGTCCAGAACTGTCAACCTCAAAGATTCCTTCGTCACCCAAGATATTATTGATCCCCACCCCGGCGGTGATCGTGTCGGCTCCGACTCCTCCTAGCACAAAATTATCCCCATTCCCTACCAGGATGCTATCGCCAGCCCCTAGGCCAGAACCCGTACTCGATATTTTCCTCGTGAGATTATCGATAAAATCGAACTGGGCTTCGTCTCCGATTACCCAGTCAGCAGACGCGTTCCCTGTAAGAACATCTGCTCCTACACCCCCAACGAGTACCGCGAATCCTCCCAGATTGGTAAGCGTGTCTGCGGAACCAAAGCCTGATGCTGTTGTTGTCAGCGAAGAAAGAACTCGTGTCGACTGGTTATAGTTTGTTGTAACCGTATCACCAAAAAGCAGGACAGGATTGGCGTAATTGCTTGTAGTGATTATGTTCCTTAGCGTATCACTTCCTAAACTGCCTTCGACGACTGTTACACCTTGAGTTGTTGCTCCGGATTCCAGGGTGATTGTATCGTCTTGATTGTTTCCGCGGATCACGATCAAAGGGGCTACTAACGCGGCGCTCAATGAAATCGTTGCGGCAGCAGGGTCGTTGTCGCCGTAGTCAGCCAGGATCTCAATCAGATTGAAAGCGGCAACTGCTGAACCGGACAAAAAGCTGATGTTGTCACCTGCTTGAAAGCGAACTTTTCCGTTTTGTGAAGTTACCGAAATATTACTTGCCAACGTAATGTCATCGCCCAGACCTGTGCTTTCATTGGCGATGAAGACCAAATCCCCCGTCGCGGTGATGTTTTCCAAAATACTCAATGGACTTTGAGCTTTGATTGTTGCACTCCCACCAAACTCAAGACCATTGGCTCCACCCGAGACCACACCACCGATTTCAAGAAGTCCAGAGTTAGTGATAAAGGTATTCCCGGAGTTTGATTTTCCCTCTAGGAAACTAATCTTGGTAATCAAAGGGTTTGCTGAGCTGCCAACCCCATTGGACGAGAAAATATAAACTTTTTCGGAATCAATATTCCAAGTGGTGGAAATCAATCGGCCGTCCAAAATGGCCCCAGACAAAGCAGAGATAAACCCGAATGCATTATCGTCGGTCGTGATGGTATTCAGGTAGAGATCACCGCTGGTTTCGATGATGTAAGTATTCCCAAAGCTGCTTGTGGATGTCAGGATCCCAGAAGCGGCACCGAAGCGTGAATTGATGTCGAGTTCATCCCCGGCAATGCCTATGCTGCCGTAAAGCGATTCAAGAGTGATCGAATTCCCGAGGACATTAACCAATGGGCCATTGGTATCGAGGATTGACAAATGGGTTCGCAGGGACACGTCCCCTGCGTTGGATTGAACGGTCCCTAAATGGCTATTACCGATGGCTTCCCAAAGATAGATGTTGCCACTTGCGAGCGCGTTGAGCATTCCGGTTTCGGACTGATCGATATCGAGGAAGTCTCCAGATTCTCCGATGCTTCCACCGGTTGCGGTCAATCGGATGTCGCCGCTAGCCTTCAGGTCAACTAGGTCGTTACCTGCGTTGTCAACAATGGACCCGGCAGATGTCGTAAGCTCGATGGATCCGGACTGACTGAAGAAGGTATCGACCAGCATATCGCCAGAAACTTCGACGATACTGATCGAGTCCAAAGCTCGCCCGGCGATAGAAGCCCCTGTGACCAGGTTGACTCGAATTGGATTCGTCGTACTCCCGACTCCCCCGGACGCCGCTTCGAATACCGCATCATCGGCAACGACCATGGTCGATTGGTTTCCGGAGCTATTGAAAATCCCCTCGCCGGTTTTCACAGCGAGGATGCCTTGCGTTGAGATGTTCTTGAGGAAGAAATCTTCCTCGGAGCCCACGAAAACCGCAGTTGCCGCTGTAACCATCAACTTACCGGTTGCGGACATATCCACGTCATCGCGTTGTGCAATTTCGATGGCAGAAAGAGGCGCTGGCGATTCAGTCGGTTTCAACACGACCTGCGAAATGGTCGCGGCACGACCGACCTCGGAAATCAATGTCCCTTTTTGTTTGAGTCGGATCGTGTTTGTATTGACCGAAAGGATCTCCCAAACCGAATTGTCCGGCGTCGCATTACGAGACCTGCTAACAACTCTTAGATACAGACCGGCTTGGTATCCATCAGCGATCCAGCTACCTCCATCGCTACGGGTGATGGTATCACCCGAGACAAGATCGGGTACAAACGCGAAGTTGGAGGTTACTTTTTTCCCTGCTAGGTAGACAACATCGGAACGCTCTGCAGACGACAAGGCGACACGCTCGTCGTTGCTTAAGTTCAATGGACTTCTGGTCAAATCGATCGTGATAGGAGCTGTATACGATCCCACACCTCCACTTGGAGTGTTGATAGTTACATCTTTACCACGAACGTTATCGACTTCTATCACCGTCTGCGTATCGGTTACCTCGGCCATCAAGCCTGCGCTGAAGGAGTTAATCAATTCCTCTTCAGTCCAAACTTTGATACTCGATGTCAGTCCATTGGTTTCGGAGGTGTCTGGAGTGTAAGTAAAATTCTTGACTTGTTTGCGTGTCAAATCCCCTGCAGCGAAGCCTCCACGATCGTAGGATGCAAAACGATCGTGCAAATTGTTGTATTGTGCTGTCCTCGATTGTACCAACGTATTAATGGCAGACTGAACATAGGTATCCAACGCACTGCCGCTTAGACCTTTCTCGACTCCTTCATTTCGGTAGAAATCGCGATAGTAGGTCTCTTCGCCACTAGAGAGTTGCACGACCTGGGTAGTGGAGTAAGCGGCGACGGGCTGGACCTCTGCGGTGGCGACTTGGTTGTCGTAATCGATTGAATCGCCGGTGAGATCCAGGGTTGCCCCAAGATAGGATAAAGAGAGATTAATGCGATCGGATTGGGGAATGGCTGATACAAAATAGGTTTCACCAGACGTAATTCCTGTTGGAAGCGAATTGCCTACGATGGTAATGGCATCACCCACCTGTAGATCATGCGCTGTGCTGAAAAGCAATTCATCGCTTGAGGTGTCGATACGTGTAAGCGTTCGTTTTTTGGATACGTCAGTAAATTGGTTTCTCCAATTCCAATAGGTTTGATAATCCTTTTCTTTGGATTTCGAAAAGGTGGCAATCGTATCGGAGATCTTGTTATTCGCGCCTGTGGTCGCGGTCAGCTGAAGATCTTTCCAGACGCCATTGAGAAGGGCGTCGTAGGCTCGATCATCGCGCCGAGCGGTGGTGTTCCCGTCTACCAAGGTTCCGCTGCTGATCGTCAAAGCCACGCTTCCTAGTGAAGAGATCACTTGATCGACCCGAAGGTTCCCGGAGATCTCCTCGAGGAAAATGTCACCGGAGGAGGTTGCCGCAAGCTTGCTCGTATTCGCTGTGCCCGAGTTGAGTTTTAGGAATTTATTGCTTGCCCCCAAGGTCCCGACACCCCCATCGAGGGTGATGCTCTGGCCTTGGATTAAAGGGGATTGGCTAGTACCTGCTGCCACGATGATTCCGTCTTGGGAGACCAGTTTGGTGTCACCGCTGGAGGATATCACCCTATCGACGGCCATCGACCCGAAAGTTTCGGTGATGGAGATATTTCCACCGGCGGTCGCCAAAAGGCTGAAAGCGCCAACTTCGGCGAGGTTTACGCGAGCATCGGTAATGGTATTGTTGGATCCGGTGCCTGCTGAGAGAACCACTCTACGACCTTGGATGGCCTGATCCTTATTGGTTTGAACGATACTTTTGTTTGTCGTCAGCGTTGTTGTACCGGTGGTATTTAGAATCGGTCCTTCGATGAGGATACGTCCACCTGAGTTGGAATTGATGGTAACATCGGCTTCTGTCTCACCGAAAAAATCAATGGCGATTGAGCGGTCTGCTCGGAAGGAGTGCGTTCCAATCTTATCCGACCTAGTTTCAACGACCCAGGTTTGGTAGTTTGTTTTCTTTCCGTACCAAGTTTTGGTCTGCCACTTCGCTGTTAACGATTTTGTTTGTGCGGTAGGGTCGTCTTTGTAGCTGTATTGATAGTTACCTAGGGAGGATCCTGTTTTGAAGAAATAGGTTCCGGCTGCCGAGAGGACCGGCTGCTCGAGAACCTTAGTACTACTCGATTGAATGTTCGCTGGGTTTGCAGCAAGTGCATCGATGCCCAGCCAAGCTGCTGATGCATAGGTGGTTGTGACTTCGGTAGAGGTTTTCATTCCTACCGAGAAACCATATCGCCAGTTGGATGCTGGCGTGTACGTGGTGTCGACCGCTGGCAAGGCGCCGGGTATATCCCTTGAATAGAGAGTCGACCTAGGCACTTGAGCCCATTTCGCGGGGTCGCTGTAATTTTGGGTGGATAGATTCAGTGTCGCCGTATTAGGTCCGAGGTAGGAATAGACTGCGCCTTCTGTTCCTCCACTCGCATATCCAGCTTGAACCAAAACCGTCTGGTCCTTGGCGATACTGGTGTTGCCATTAAATGTCGTATAATTGTAGGAGTTCGGCGCCTTGCCTTTGTCCTTGAGCACAAGGGTCCCGCCGCCACGTTGAGATGCATCGATCCTTTCTATCGCGATATCGTATGGGGTGTTGTTGTCAACTCGAATATCTCCGTAACCATCAAGGATCTTGATCGTACCGGATCCTGTATTGAGAAGGTTTCCAGTTAAATCGACGCGCCCTCCTCCAACACGAATCTCCTTAATAATAATCTTATTGTCTACGCGGTCGTAGAAGCATTTAAAGTCGGTGCTACTGACCGTAAGTTGCGTGTATCTTGGTGTTGATCTTCTGAGAATGCTCTGGATCTGACTCGTTACATCGGAATCCAGAATTAGGCTATATGAGGATTTTCCACTCTGAATAATACCATTGAGGTTGATGTACTCCGCACTGATCGAAATACTATCGGCTTGCAGATTCACCGTGCTGCTTGGTGCGGTCATCACATTCACCGCAGACGTGGCGTTGTACTCAGTGATTCCATCTCCGATCGTCTTCAGTTTGCCGTATGGGTCACCACCCACGTGGTAACTGGTTAAGCCTTCGATGAACACGGCCCCTCCGGCGATCACGCTGACATCTGCAGCCCGAACGCTGGCTTGGATCGTAATATTGGCATTTCGCCCCAACGCTTCAAGCTTCACAGTTCCTGAGTAGTTGGTGATGTCGCCAACAACAATGATGGATGGGTCTACATAGTCGTTCGAAACTTGTGACCAGAGCGCCGCATTATTGTAATTTTGAGCCGTCAGATTGACCGAACCGTTGTTCCCAAGGTAGAGGAATGTCGTTCCGACAGTTCCGCCTGCTGTGTGTCCAGAAGAGACGGTGACGGATTGGTACTTGACCAAGCTGACTATTCCTTGATTGCTACGATAATTTCCGTCTGGAATCACATAGTCGGTTGCCTCAAAGGTGTTTTTGATATTGATTCGAGGAGGATTGGCACTTACACCCCCTGCGGCGGTGATTTGCGAGAAACTGGCAGACTTGTTCTCGGATAAATCGCGGACCGACGCATTGTCGGTAGCGAGTGTACCGTTAACGTAAAGACCACCATTAACTTCCGGAATGGTGACCCCCTTGATGGTCAATTGAGCGGGTGTGTAGTTGAGAATATTCACCGATGCATCTCCGGGTGGGTGGATGATCCCGGTTCCCAAGAGTGAATCGCCTCGAATGTCAATGATCCCTGCTTGCGCCCTAACCGGTTGGATATTCACGTTCATCACATCGACGGTTAGGAATCGTATCTCACCGTCTGGGTCGTAAACACCGAGCCCTTGGGCGACTAGTTCATTTCCGATCCGAGTCAATTCCGAACGGTAGTAAGCGGCTAA
Organism: uncultured Pirellula sp.; assembly: GCA_903820735.1. Classification (GTDB taxonomy): domain Bacteria; phylum Planctomycetota; class Planctomycetia; order Pirellulales; family Pirellulaceae; genus JBKCUI01. The sequence goes on along the minus strand of CAIJIZ010000223.1, from coordinate 22,331 downwards.
AGTTGCATCGTTGCTTCCGTATCGAGCTAGGTTTTCGCGGGCATTGTTCAACTCTACTTCTTGAGTAGATTTCATCGCTGCAACGTTTTGATTGATCCTGACACCTTCGGTGGCTTGGATCGTCGTTACGAGCCTAGTTTCAGGGTTCCAGCCTATTGGTTGGTTGTTTGCGTTGAGTGCACCGAGAGTCACGGTGACGTTTCGCTTGACGCCGGTCTCGAGCCGCCCATTGACTGTTATTGTACCTGTTGCAGACGAGTCCACATCCCCGTCAAGTACCTCGGCACCCCCGAGTCCGCTGTTGATAGCGCTGGTGGCCGCACTGGCCCAATTGACGCCCTTTGCCTGGGCCCACATGTCAGCAAGACCTAAGCGTTCCGCGTGGAGCTTGATGTCTTGTTCGCTGATGATGTTCGACGAAGTATGCACCGTGATCGAATTAGTTTGTATCAATCTAGCAAGTGCATCGATCAGATCGATTGGTATTGCACTGCCGGCAAAGCTATCGGCTCTGGATCGCATCTTGTAGAGATCGCGATTGAAAGATGTATCGGTTCCAGCAGATACCAATACATTCCCCTCGGCGAAAACCCTTGAGTTAGACTGAAACTCGATTTGGTTGACAGGACGGATATCGGTTCGCGTATCGGCGACGGCTACAGTCGCAACACCGTAAGTATCCACATTGGTGTTTGTGTCCACATCTCCTGTGCCACGGGCCGAGACAATCACGTCTCCGGTCGCCGTAAGGCGAGCCCCGGAGCCAACGTTGACTTTTGCCAGATCGGCATTTGTTCTTATGATCGAATCCGCACCCGCACCACTGATCGCCCCACCGGTGGTAAAAGTAACTTTATCGTAGCCTTGCAGATCATTCGACGCTCGCAGAGCTAGGGGTTCGACTCCAGATTCGGTGGTCACGGTCAGTTGGGCATTGCTGCCGACATCGACCAGCGTATTGAAAGTCACTACGGTTTCACTACGAGTACTCGCTCCACTGACCAAACCTCCGGTCGTACCTGAAATATTGTTGCCGATGTTTGGTTTACGGAAACGATTACCGGCGTCGATTTCGATGGATCCGGCAGATACAATCGCGGAGGCGCCCACCAATGCATTGACAGGGGTATTCGCACTATTATCCACTGCAGCACCCGCACCGGCCAAAAGTCCACCGCTGGTGGCTTCTACCTTCCCGTTGGTTTCTGAGGTAGAGCTCGCGTTGATCTTGAAGTCCCCTGAAAGAGTGATCGATGCATTTTGCCCAATGCTCGCCGTCGTGGCACCGCTTTGCGTCGTACTTGCCGATGCCGAAGCCCCTGCTGCAACACCACCGCTTCCTGCCGTGGTTTCAGAAAGTGTTTCGATGTCTCGGACGGCGTTGACCGACAGAGAGCCGCCCGAATGGGAAACAAACGTTCCGATATTGGCACTCACCGCAACATCTGCAGCGATAGCCGAAGAGCTGACTCCGGCTGCGAGGAGCCCAAACGCATTGCTACTGGCCTTGCTGTAGTAAACCCCGGCCCCTAGAGCACTGACCGATGCATTCCCCGTAACGATCAAATTGGCGTTATTGGCAATACCGCTACTGATAGAACCACCTACATGGATTCGAGAAAACGTCGCATCCACTCCGATCAATCCCCCTGCACCGGCTGTGGTCGATACATCCCCAGATCGTAGTCCATCGGCATTTCTCAGTTCGGAATTGACCGTCAGATTCCTCGAGCGAATAGTACCTCCTACGTTCGCTACCAAGGTTGGTAGGAAGGACAGTTCGCTCTTGGAAACACCGATAGCTAACGTTCCGGCGTTGACCCCAAGGGAACTTAAAGATCCCCGCGGAGTACTTGAGGAGAGCACGGATATCTCGTCTGCTGTCACCGTCGAGCTGCTGATCGAGCTATCAACAGTTGGACTTGATGTCACAGTGGTTACTGAGCCACCCGCAGCGATCGCAATAAGCCCCACAGCAACGGAGAGTGTCCCGACATAGCTGGTTGCCAACGAAGCTTCATCAGCCGAAACCAACACATCGCCCGTTGCGGTGACCGAGCTCGATAGGACGGTTGCATTTGTCGTTGTCTGGATACTATTCTTGGACTCTGCTCCTCCACCACTGGCAGCAAACAAGCCAGCGGAGAAAGCGGCGGAATAGGCTTGAGCATCCAAACTCGAATTCTGAGTGGCCTGTACCCCAAAATCCCTAGTGACAATCACCGTTGCACTCTCGACAGAAGCGGTTGTTGCAGTGGTGATTCGGTTCTCCGCCAATGTCACACTGATGGCCACCGATCCACCAATACCCAGAGCAGCCGCGAGCGCACCGGCCCGTGCGTTGGAGTTGATTGTTGAGGTATCCTGGGCCAGCAGTTTAGCGTCGCGTGCTTTGATGCCAGTACCGGTGCTACGCCGCAGAATCGTATCGGCGGTTTGGCCGATATAGTTTTTCGTCGTCACTCCTGCTCCTGCACCAGACACCGCAACACTACCGACAGAGGCAGCTACCGCACCGGCGGCGACGTCGCCCGTAATACTATTATTTGAAATCGCCGATTGATTGATGTCCATCGAAACGGTGATTTGGGAATCTTCGATAATCGATTGGACGAGACTTGATGAAGACACCCCTTTCACGGTGTACCCGATGAAGTTCTCCGCTCTAGAAACACCAATCGCGATACCAACCCCGGTAGATCCGCCTGCCATTGAGGCTGAAACTGCGGCCACGTTGGCGTCAACCGTCGCAGCACTAATCGCCGTCACATTTAAGCTGCCCACAGCATCAAGCTTGCTATTATCTACCTTGCTGACAGTGTCGCTTAGAATAGCGTTTGCGGCGTAAGCCCCAGCTCCCGAGATAGCAACACCAACCACCCCACCGCCGGCTGCAAGAGAAGCTGTCGAGGTGGTTGCCTCGATGACTGCATTTTCATTTGCGTAGACTGTAATGGAGTCAGTTCGTGCGCCGACTCGCGTATCCGCATTATTGATCAGTGCCTGGATATCATTGTCGATTTCATTGAAAGCAATGGAAACTGCGAGGGATATGCCAGCACCAACACCCCCGATACCTGCCGCCAAGGAGGCGGAACCTGCAACGGCCTTGATGGATGATTCATCGACGGCCTCAACGAGAATACTCCCAGCCAAAATACCCAGCGAACTGTCCCCATCGATCATCGCATGAGATACCCCAGCAATGCGATTGACTACCCCAACCCCAGCTCCAGCCACACCCACTCCAGCACCAATTCCCGCTTGATAAGCTGCAGCCACGGATCCTGCGCGGACGACCGCGTCGATGGTATAGTTTAAGTTTGCTTCGACGTTTAAGGCTCCCGTAGCATCGATACTTGAATTCAAGATAAGTGCTCGAACGCCAGCTTGAGATTTACCAAGATCGATTCGCTTCCATACGGACACGTCCCCGTAATCTTCCTTATGTAAAACAACAGCGTTTCGAGCATCGCCAAGGTATTGATAGACTTGCTGATCTCGAATTCCACCTTCAACCTTCACCTTGTAACCACTGGTCAAGTTTACTGCTGATCGTTGCGTGGAAAGATTATCGAAGGAAGTACCGGTCGAATCCCATCCGATCAGATTACGCGCTTCGGCGAAACCAACGGAGACTCCAACCGCAGCAGTCCCACCTACACTCGCAGCGGTGCTGGCGGTGACTACCTCTGCCCTAATCGATGCATCGCTATCCGCTGTTACTGTGACCGATGTGTTTGAAATTACATAGCTATTTTGCTCGATCGAAGATTGCGTGAGGCTGAGGATGCGATTTTCCGCGTAAGCCCCACCGGCACTGACGGCAACACCCACGGGGCCGCCAATTCCAATCGCAATCGAAGCCGGATAAGAATTCGCATCGATCGAACCGACAGACTCTGCATGAACAACAACATCACCAATTCGAGTTTGCATCCGATCATTCGCATCAGCAATGTAAGCAAACGTATTGTTGTCGATACGATTGTCTCCCGTCGAAACACCAACGGAAAAGCTCACACCGATACCCCCGAAAGCGGCAGCGACACTCGCGGCTCCCGCATACGCGTCGATATTCGAAGCATCAATGGCTTGGATTTCGACCCTATTGGCGAATACACCCCGATCTGCACTAGCGGCAGAAGCGCGGTTATCTCCATCGACAAAGGCTGCGATGTCTGTTGCAATCTTATTGACCCCAGATGCACCAGCACCGCTCAGCGAAACACCGACAGATCCTCCACTGAGTGCCACGGAGCCTGCGGCAACAATCGCGTTTATCGATGCACTGTCTGTCGCAGTGACTGAAAAATCTCCAGCTGTGTTGATACCGGAGTCAGCCGTGTAAGCCCGAACTTGCGCCGCAGATTGCTGCCCTGCCTCGGTCCAGCCGATGAGATTCTCAGCTATTGCAACCCCGATAGAAACCCCTACTCCAGTGCCACCACTTGCACCTATTGCGGCCGAAGCGGCTACGACGGTAGCATCGATCTTCGATGCGCTACTTGATTCAACATCCACATTTCCCGATGAAACCACGGTGCTGTTGTTGATAAAAGCATTCGTCTTCGACAGAACGCGATTCTTAGAATTCGCACCAGCCCCACTGACACTGATACCTGTTCCGCCGCCGAACGAGGCGGCAAAAGACGCTGCAATGCTTTTCGTAGTAATGGAACCATCGGAAATACTCCATAGGTTCGTGTTGGAGTAGTCGATCGCCCCGAGATCGTAGGTGTTCGGCGATATGGATTGCCATCGGCCGCTGTTGGAATAGTTCTCGTTATTAAGTACGAAAGTTCCCTCGGTACCAATGTACTTATAGTAACTGTTTGCTCCCTGTTTAACCGTGTTGCCAGCTCGCAGGAAAATCGCTGTCTGGTTTGCTTGGGACAAAGCGTCCGTAATATCGTAATCCGACGTAAATCCACGATAACGATACTGCCGTCCTGCTTCACCGCCATTGGAATACGATGAACCGAGCTGCACAATCTCACCAGCAGTGAGAGTTTTCGTTCCTGATGACGTTGAATACGTCGCGTTCTTCGTCGCACCCGACGAAGTTTTTGCATCTACCAAAATTGCGCCGGTGCTATTAACAGACGCAAAATCCGTAATGCTTGAAGTGACGTTATTCTCGATCTTATTGTACGACAACGCGATTCCAACCGATATGCTAATGCCCGCACCGCCGCCGCCGATTGCACCTGCCAGCGATGCCCCTACGGTCGAGGAATCGATTTGGGAACCATCGGTTGCCAACACCGATATTCCATTGGCTTTGATACCACCTGCATTGGCAATCGTTCCGGTACCATCGAGTGTCGCACTGATCGCGGTAAGAGAGTAGTTTTCGGCATAGCTACCGGCGGCGGCAATCCCAACGCCGACGCCCGAGGATGCTCCTACACCTACAGCGATTCCAATTACAAGCGAATCGATCGACTGCGTCGAAGTGGCCTGGACCGTTAAAGGTTGGCTAGAGATGATCGACGCGTTTTTGACGTAAGCTTTGATTTCTGAACCATTGGCATTCGCATTCGCATGCCGCCATAGCATCGTATCGCGGAACGGCTGTTGCCTGAGGTCAAAGGTTTGGTTGCCGTTGGTATTTGGGTCACTGTCGCTCGTGGTAGTACCGATGTATTCGTAGATTTCGCCTACAAGCGCGCCATCTAACAGGCGAACCTTCATGCCTTGGGTCAAGGATGACACCGGAGTACCCGTTGCGTCGATGATCGTTCCGGAGACAGTTCCACCGGTTGGTGTATAACCGATGTAATTGCGTGCCACGGATGCTCCAAGTGCAACACCGACTCCCGCTCCGGCTCCCACTCCGACCGCTCCACTTCCCATCGCGACAGTCGCATCGATCGTCGACGAACTCGACGCAAGGATATCCACCTTGCCAGCTTTAACCGCATCGGTCCCCAGAATACTGTTGGTGGCATAAGCATTGACGCTCGAAAGAATCGAGTTTGTCGCATTGGCCGAACCTCCCGAGACGGCGACTCCCACGCCCCCACCCCCTAAGGCAAACGATGCAGCCATCGAGGTCGAGGAGATCTCCGAGTTGGATTTCGCATCGATAATGATTGCCCCACCCGAGGTAGTGACCCCATTGTCGGCGTTGTTGATGTATGCGAATGTGGCGTTATCGATCGTGTTTTTGGCTACGGACGCAGCAACGGAAACCGCCACTCCGACTCCCCCAAAAGAAGCACCCAGGCTGGCGGATCCAACGAAGGCGTCGATGCGACTCGAATCGGTGGCCAATACACTCAGCGTATTGGTTCGTATGCCTGAGTTGCTCAGCGTTGCCCCGGTTCGATTGTCACCATCGATAAAAGCTTGGACATCGGTCGAGATCTTGTTGGTACCCGACGCCCCAGCGCCGCTAGCCGAGACGCCAACGGTTCCGCCGCTTGCAGCGACCGATCCGCTGAAGACCAACGCATTGATATCTGCTCGATCACTGGCGTTGAGCTGCGTGGCTCCAGTAACGTTCATTCCGGTGTTGGATAGATAAGCTCGCACTTGTGCTGGGGATTCTTGATCGGACAAATTCCATCCGATAAGGTTTTCCGCAATGGCAACTCCGATCGAGACACCGACGCCAACGGTTCCACTGGCTCCGATGGCCGCAGAGGCCGCGATGACTTTGGCGTCGATCTTGGACGTGTTGCTCGACAGGATGTTCACGTTGCCCGTGGAAGTGACCGTGCTATTTCCTATGTAGGCGTTCGTTTTCGACAGAATGCTATTGCGAGCGGTTGCCCCAGCACCGCTTGCCGAGATGCCCGCGCTTGCACCGAACGAGGCCGCCATGGAGGCCGCGACACTCGTGGCGGTGATCGAACCGTCGGATATTTCCCAAAGCTTCGTGTCCGAGAAATCGACATTGCCAAGGTTGTAGCTGTTTGGTGAAATGACCTGCCATCGGCTGGTATTTGAATAATTCTCTTCACCAAGGCAGACCGTCTCGTTTGCTCCCAGGTATCGATAGGTATTGCTGCTGGAGGTATTAACCGTATTGCCGGTCTTTAGCAGGATCGTCGCAAGCTTCCAACGCGTTTGGTCTGCATAATTCTGTGTCGTTAAATTCAGGTCTACGCCGCTGTTGTTGTTATCGCTACCGACATAGGAGTAGATTTTGCTCCCGGATACTCTCACCAAATCGTCTTGGTAAACTTTCGCACTGGTTTGGGTATTGGTCAACTGGATATTGGCGATGTCGTAGTCGGCGGTAAAACCACGATAGCGATATTGTCGACTAGGCAGTCCTCCGCTGCTATAGGAACTCGAAAGGGAAACGGTATCCCCGACCACAAGGGTTTTGGTGCCTGAAGAGGTTGCGTACGTCGAAGCAGGTGCTGCTCCTGAGAGCGTTTTCGCATCGACCACGATGCCATTCGTACTCTGTACTGAACCATAATCGGTAATGCTGGCCGTAACGTTGTTTTCGATCGAATTGCTCGCAAGCGAAACTCCGATCGAGATGCCCACACCAACGGTTCCTATGCCGATGCCTGCTGCGAGCGACGCAGCCACGGCCGTTGAATCAATTTTAGCGCTATCGGTTGCGACCACCGAGATTCCGTTGGCAAGGATACCGCCTGCGGTTGCGATAGTCCCGACTCCATCGATGTTCGCACGTATATCGGTCAACGTTCGGTTTTCCGCGTAGGTTCCAGCACCTGAAGCGCCTACTCCGACACTGGACGAAGCTCCAACGCCGACGGAAACGCCGATGACCTCGGACGTGATACCTTGCGTCGAATCAGCGTGTACATTGAGTGATCCGCTGGAGTGAATCGAGGCGTTTCGAACGTAGGCTTTGATTTCCGCTCCATTGGTGGCAGAATTGATATGCTTCCACAACGACGGATCGCGGAATTGCTGTTGTTTCAGATCAAACAGCTGATTGCCAGCGGTGTTCGGGTCGCTATCGCTCGTCGTAGCACCGACGTACTCATAGATTTCTCCGGCGAGGGCTCCATCGACGATGCGAACCTTCATGCCTTTGGTCAACGTCGAAACTGGAGTACTTGTTGCATTCACAACAGTCCCGGTCACTACACCTCCTGTGGGAGTATAACCTAAAAAGTTTCTTGCTGTGGCAACTCCGACGGCTACACCAACGCCTGCACCGGACAATCCGACGCCAACTGCCGCGCTTCCGACGGCTACGACCGCATCGATGAGCGATGAACTAGACGCCAGCACATCGACCTTTCCGACTTTATCCGAAGACGCACCAAGAACGCTATTTTCGATGAAGGCATTCGTTTTGGATGTGATCGTATTGGTTGCAGTGGCTACCGCTCCGGAAACCGCAACTCCTATGCTACCGCCTCCTCCTATTGCCACGGAAGCTGCAAAGGTTGTTGATTGGATTTCAGAGTCGGATTGGGCTTCGACCAGGATTGCGCCTTGATTGGTATCGAGCTTATTGTCTACGTCTGTGATGTGCGCAAACGTGTTGATATCGATGGCATTGGTTGCGACCGCCGCTCCTACCGAGACGGCGACTCCGATATTTCCAAAGGCTGCTGCGATGGTGGCCGCCCCTGCCAAAGCATCGATTCGCGTTGAATCGATTGCTTGGATTTCCACAGATGTGGCTTGGATTCCCAATTCCGAGGAGGTAGCGTTGGTTCTATTGTCCCCATCGATGTACGCTCGGACATCCGTAGCGATCTTATTCATCCCCGAGACTCCCGCACCGCTGGCTCCCACTCCAACTTGCCCACCCACAGCCACAGCGACAGAGCCGGCGAAGACCAACGCATTGATCTGTGCAGCATCGTTCGCATGAATATCCAAGCCGCCGCTGAGGATCATTCCTGAATCAGATGCATAGGCTTTCACTTCGGTGGGTGTCTTCGTCGATGCATCGGACCAGCCGATCAGGTTTTCGGCGATTGCCACGCCGATCGAAGCTCCCACCCCGACCTTGCCGCTGGCGCCTACGGCAACCGACGCCGAGACGACTTTGGCATCGATCTTCGAGGTGTTCAGAGACTGGATTTCCACGTCGCCGGTTGATGTAACCGTACTGTTGTTTATGAATGCATTGGTCTTGGAAAGTATTCGGTTGCGAGACGAAGCTCCCGCACCGCTGATACCCACGCCGGCGGTACTGCCGTAGGCCGCAGCGATTGAGGCAGCAACGGCGGTTGTTGTAATCGATCCATCGGAGATTTCCCACAATTTGGTATTGGAGTAATCGGCATTGCCCAAATCGATCGTATTAGGCGAAATGGATTGCCATCGCGATGTATTGGTATAGCTTTCTTGTCCAAGGCTCAGGTTGCCGTCGTTGCCCAAGTAACGGTAGTAGGTATCTGAATTTATTTTGACCGTATTGCCAGTGTTGAGCGTGACAGTCGCTAGTTCCCATTTGGCCGTATCGGAGTAGTTTTGGTTCGAAAGGTTTAGTTGGATGCCTTGGTTGCTGTTGTCGTTGCCGATATAGCTGTAGATCGCTCCGCCTGAAACTCTGACCAAATCACCTTGGATCACATTGGCGTTGGTCTGCGCGTTGGTGAAGTTGACGCTGGTAATATCGTAGTCGGCGGTGAATCCGCGGTAAGCATACTGTCTGCCTGATTTTCCACCCTTGGCATAGCTATCGGAAAGTGAGACGGTGTTTCCAGGAACCAGGGTCTTGGAACCCGAACTGGTGGAGTAGGTCGCTGCGGGAGCATCTCCCGAAAGCGTCTTGGCGTCGACGACAATTCCGTTCGTGCTCTGAACCGATTGGTAGTCCGTGATGCTAGCCGTGACATCATTTTTGATGTCGTTGTAAGCCAAACTAACACCGATCGCTGCGGCAACACCGATCTTGGATCCAAAGGCCCCTGCAATCGCTCCCGATACTGCGGTTGAGTCAATGCTGGTAACGTCGGTGGCGATCACGGTGATCCCGTTTGCCGCGATGCCTTTGGCGGCGGCGATACTTCCTTGTCCATCGAGAGTCGCTTGGATATTGGTTAACGAACGGTTTTCTGCGTAGGTTCCCGCAGCGGCGATACCAACACCTACATCTTTGCTAACCCCGATTCCTAGTGCGACTCCAACCACCCGAGAATCGAGTGTCTGCGAGGAAGTTGCATGAACGTTGAGTGATTGGTTCGATTTCAGTGAGGAATTCTTTACAAAAGCCTTGATTTCAGAACCGTTGGATTTCGCGTTAACATGCCGCCACAGAGACGTGTCCCTGTATTGCTGTAGGTCCAGTGCGAAGGCTTGGTTACCGCTTGCAAACGGATCGCTGTCACTTGCAGCAGTCCCGATGTATTCGTAGATTTCATCTTTGAGTGCACCGTCTATGACTCGGACTTTCATTCCGGGGGTTAGGCTCGCCACGGGTGCACTATTCGAATCGACGATGGTTCCTGAAACGGTTGCACCGGTAGGGGACAAGCCGATAAAGTTTCGCGCCACGGCGATACCAACAGCGAAGCCAACGCCTACGCTCCCTTTGGAAACACCGATGGCAGCCGCTCCTGCACCAACCGATGCATCGATTGTCGAATCGCTCGATGCGGTTACATCGACTTTGCCTACTGGGTTTTGAGTTGTTCCAACAACACTGCTGTCGATGTAAGAATTGACGCGCGAAGTGATCGAGTTGGTAGCGGCAGAAGCGCCTCCGGATACGGCTACGGCGGTTTGGCCTACGGCAACTGAAACGCTTGCTGCGTAGGAATCGACATCAATGATCGAGCTGTCCTGAGCATCAACGATTAGGCTTGAGCCTGAGGTCGAAAGTTTGGGGACATTGGTAATGTGCGCAACAACATCTTTATCGATTTTGTTCTGCCCGAGTGCCAGTCCTACCCCGACTGAAACGCTTGTCGCACTGGTAGACCCTGAAACGTTTGCCGAAGCAGCGATCCCAAAAGCTTCAATAGAAGACGTGTCGTTCCCAAGAACCGATACAAGCCCCTTGCTTTGGACTTCATTGGTACTCGTTGGCAAACTGTTCGAGATGGAAGCATTAACAGAACGGTTGATGGTGTTATAGCTTACCGCTCCAATTGCCCCAACCGAGATCGAACTTGCCGATTGACTGATCGACACCCCAACCGCGAGCCCAAATGCGATCGAACGAATATCAGAATCTGAATCGGCCGTAACGCTGATCACTCCGTCAGAACTCAACGTAGAATCTAAAACAATCGCTTGCGTCGATCCTGAGATTTCATTTTCGCTAAATGAAAAACCTAGTGCTGCAGCCACAGCCGTACTTTGGGCCCGCGAGACCGATACAGCTACCGAACCTCCAACGGCATCAATCGATGAATCGTCTTTGGCCGAAACGGAAATTCCCTTACCGCTACCACTGCGAGTGGTTAAAGAACTTCCATTTCGAACTTTGGATTCGGTTTGATTACGGACTCGATTCACACCGATGGAACCCGCGACACTTACAGCAAATGCGCTCCCAGCCGCTGAACTCGCAACCCCTCCCGAAGCACCGATCCCAACAGCGAAGATACTTGCGGCCATCTCAGCAACCACCGAGATACTCCCCGCCGTCGACACACTGGAATTGTTCACGTCGGCAACCACGAGATTCCCGTCACCATCGCCATCCAACTCATTGATGGAAAAAGCACCGCCGATCGCAACGGCGCCAGCGGCTCCTTGCCCAGCACTAAGACCAATACCGATAGCAACTGCACCAGCGCCTGCAATGATCTCTGCGGTATTCTTCGCACGCACCGCGACATCCCCTTGGGTGATGATCGAAGAGTTTTCGACGGTTGCGGTGGTGTCAACGTCTATCTTATTTACAGAACCAGATCCAGCACCGCTCGCACCAATCCCGCTCCCCGACTGCTTGCTCGATGCGGCCGATAACGCTCCAGAAACCGTGTAGGCCTGAATCTCACCTTCTGAAATAGACTCAACGGTTAGTGCACCCGTCGAACCCGCTACGGTGGTGAGGGTGCTGTTAGAGACCAAGGCAATCGTATCACCGGCGATCGAATTCACCGCAATCGCTACCCCAGCTGAAACGGCTGTAGCACCCGCGGTACCACCTCTGGACATACTCAGCGACAAACTACCGGCGATCGCAAGAATGCTGCTGTCGTCGCGTGCTGCTACACGCACATCATGCACAGCCGAATTACCTAGCATATCGATGGTACTGTCAAAAACACGCGCATACGTTCCGCCACTGATGGAGTTCTTCGCAACCGAACCGGCCAAAGATATATTGGTCGTGCTGCCCGCATCAGTGCCTTCCTTGGCGACCGATCCTGCTCCACCTGCGGCCAAGCTGAAAATCTTGGCCATATTGTTCGCGGAGACCGATACCCGATTCGAGTAATCAGCTTGGCCAAGCTCATCGATGGGCACATCACTGAGCTCAATGTCCGCGTCGCGGATAAAGGCATTGGTGACGGAATCAACATCATTGAAGCTGAATGCTCCGGCAAGTGCAGCACCCGTTCCACCTGATTCCGTTTGTGATGCCGCAAGACCGCCGGTTGCCGCGACAATACTGTTTCGATTCACAGCCTTAACATCGACGGCATCTGCCGAAATGTCAACGTCGGCAATGGACGCCTGTGTTCGATCTTTGATATTATTGACAGCCACGGCAGCGGCGATCGCCACACTAGTTTTAGATTTCTTTTCCTCAGCTGCCTCGGTCGGGGCCGCTTCATTGGGGGGGCTAGGTGGAGCGGTTCCATCCGTTGGATCGCTGTCGGATGTGGGGGCGTTTCCACCCGCACCATCTTGCGGAGTATCCTGAGCTTTAACTGCATTTGCATATGCACCAGCGATGGTGAATGCATATAACGAGCCACCGACTGCGGCCCTTGCCGAAACGCCGCCTGCGGCGTTAATGGTCGATCCGTTGCCCGCTGCCGTCCCAGCTGTATCAGAGATCTCACCAATGGTTGCTCGGGTTTCTCGATCGAGGTTATTGATCGCTACGGAAACACCAGCCCCGATCGATTCGCTCTTAGATACTCCTCCAGCCCAAGATATGTGGGTCCCGATAGCCCCGGAGTAAACATCGATCCCGCCACCTTCTATTACGACACCTTCGGAAATCTGCGCAATGGTTTTCGAATCTTGTTCGTAGTAAGCAAAGGTACCGCCAAAAGCTAGTTTACCGGAGCTAGCACCACCTTGTGAGAAGCTGAAGCCCATCAGTGCTTCTTCGGCTTTTACGCTCAATCCACCGTCGGTTCCGGTGTAAATCTCTGCGCCTTTCTCGATGATCGCTTGGGTTGTATTGTCGAGGAACTGCAGGAAGAGCGTACCACCCACCCCACCTTTTCCACCTTTGGTTGGTGTGGCGTTGATGTCGAAGGATGAATCCACGTCATCGACACCATTGACTGAACCGATTTCAGCGCTCGGAAGTTTGAAGTTGAAAACACCCGTGATATGCATGAGTTCCATGAGCGTCGATGCATCGATCCCAACGGATTGGGCGTTGATGTTATTTGCATGTCTTGCATGGGTAACGTCATCGTTGCTGGTGGCCGGATCGTAATTCGGATCGTAGCCAACGTCTCCTGGTTGGAGGAAGAACCGCGGGTCGGGGTGGAAGAATGGATTCTGATTGATTTCCGAACCGGTCTTGATTCGTACTGTCGAATCGTTGGTGATGTCCAGGAAATTGATTGATCCTGAGATGGCGAGCCCGTCGGCCGATGTCGTGCTTCGAGCCCAAGAGTTAAATAGGGACTTCAGGCCACCGGTGCCGTCAAGGTAATTGTTGATGAAATCGAATCCATCTTCGTTGAGTTTGTCGTTGAAGGCGCCGATGGAAAGCGGGATAAAATCTTCGATCTTTGTAAGGAACGGATACTGCACTTCAGAGCTTAGACTCATTTCCAGAAGTGCATCCAATTTGGCTCCGGTTTCGACCGTCACTCTAGCTTGATTGTCGAATAATCCGATACCAATGGCTGTCACCACGCTATTGTCTGCAGAGGTGTTCGGAGTACTCTTTCCGTTCGCGTCCTTCTTACCGGGTTGCTCTTCTGCTGTGCTTTCGGTGGACGTGGTGAAGCCCTGCTCAAGGGTGGCGGCAACCTCTAAATTGTCATTGGACTGGACGACCGAGTTGCTTCCAAAAATCACTTCAGAAACGTGTTTTCCGTAATTGAATGCCAGTCCGCCACCGACCTGTATCGAGGATTTTGCATTCGACCCACCCGCATTTGACTTCCCCTTGTATTCTTCCGTCGAGGAGCCAAAAAGATTGTCGAAAATCGATTTATCCCAGTCAAAACCTTTGTCATCTTCCTTGGGCTTACTCGGGTCTTCGGGTTCCTCTTCTTTCTCTGGACTTAGTCCCGCTTCGGCTTCCGCGGTATTGTTGGCCGAGAGTTCCGCTGTGATTGTCAATGCAGCGACTGATTCAAGAGAGTGAAGCGAAGTTAGTGTGAAACCAGTAGCATTTAGCTGCGTGGGTAGACCAAGATCTAAAGGGTCTGAGTTCCAGCCACCTTCCGTTGCAGAGGTCAGTCGGATTTGCTGTGCGTTGGTAAAAGACTCGGTTCCTGTCTCATTGGTTACCTCTCCTTCGAGGGTCACCAAATACTTTTGACCATGTTGCAGGAAGTTGCCGGTGGATTGCCAATCCGAGGAACCACCGCCGATTGCAGGAACGTAAGGGGTGTTGTCAATTGCTGCGTTGGGACTCTGCCAAAAAAGATCCCCCGAGGGTGACTCGACTAAGCGGTCTTTAATGGTGCGTCCAGGCTCGAGGTAGACGACCGTTTGGCCATCTTCAAAGGGACGATTCTGGTTCAGAGCGTTACTAAGAGTTATTAGACTGTCGTCAACGCTACCAGCATCGAATATCCTATTGTTGACCGTCGCTCCAGAGCCCAAGTCGATGACATACGGATTCGTGCCCGTGGAGTTGTTCTGATCCCAGTCGACCGCGTCGAGTGCCTCGTCTTTTGATTTCGCCAACTGAATGTAACGAGACTCATCAACATCGGTCGATGGTTTGTCAGTCAAACGGACAACATAGTATTCCGTTTCTCCATCCCCTTCCAATCCGTCGATCGTTTTACCCAGCGCCGCTGAGTAGACGACGACATCATCGGCAATTGTCGCCCACTGGGACATGTTGCTTCCAGGAACATCGATGTCGTAGATGGCAATCCGATTTCTGTCCGTGTCTACATAACCGGCAGGCTCTGAGGATACCTCCCAGTGTGGATTGTTTGTGTAGGTCAGGGTTGAAAGATCGATGCTAGCCTGTCCCTGCGGTGGTGAAATACCTGGGCCGTCGTAGCGATAGATCGTTCCGGCGGGCAACGTGGACTGCACCGTATCACCCCTGGAGATCCTTGGGGCAGAGTCCGAAGATTTGTAAATGGCCGCCGGTAGCGTCGGATCGAATTCGAACGAAGCTCCCACGGGGCCAAGGTTCTCTTGCTCAGCCACTACCTTTCCTTGGATATCCGTCTTCACGGTAGCCGTAGAGAATTGCAGGCCGATTGCGATGGCTGCAGTTCCATTGGCATACAGGCCGGATTTCGCTTTGGTCTCGGTTTCTGTTTCACCGCTTGAGGCGATGCTGGCTCGTCGACCGGCAATGACCTCAGCACCTTGAGCGACGGTGATCGTCGATACTAGATTAGCCCATGAAGCACCGACGGATGCTGCAAATTTCGATAAAGAACGCCCCTGCGAGGACTTTTCCTCTTCCTTGCTAGTTTCTGTTTCCGTGGCTGCATTGGTCGAAGCACTCGAGCCTATGTCGATCGATCCGTCGGAATGTATCTTAGCGCCAGGTCCAATATCTACCTGAGCTTTCGCTGTAGCTTGTGAGTATCCGATGCTGATCAATTCGCTCTTGGCTATCGAACTCGAATCAGAACCGGCGCTGGCTGAAATTTCAGTTATCTCGGCTGAGTAGATCTCCGCGCCGTTTTGTATCGTGATGTTCGACTCGGAGGATTTAACCAATACCTTCAGCGGCAAAGCGATTAGATCCTGTAGCTTGGAGAGAAAAGGATCGACAAAGAAATTCGACTGAAGAGTGGTCAGCCCGAGAACATCCTGAAGAGCGCGGTCTTCGGTCTCCGCGTTCAAAAGAACGTTCTTTCCTCGCAATACCGCTCCAGAACCTACATGGATCGATGCGGATTTGGTAATGTAGCCCGAAGGCAGGAGATTTTCGATTTCGGCCGTGCCGAAGCGGACGGCCAAAAAGTCAATGTCTCCCCCTAGAGCTAGGTCTCCATCGACGGCGGTCGATAGTGTAACATTTGGTTCAACGATGATTTTTTGACCTACGGCCTGAATGTCTCCACCATAGGTAGCTAAACTTCCTTCGAATCGTATCTCATCACCGCTCGAATTGGATTCAGCGTTGGTATCGCCGAAAATGATCAGGCTTCCGGTAAAATTGTAGTCAAGCGACTTGACTCGGAACACGTCTTTTCCACCAAGCCCTTTGAGAGTCAGGGACTCTGACGGGTTGTTGAATGTAAAGGAGTTCGTATAGGTGGATCCGTCGGAGGTGATGCGTTGTCTAGGAAAGGAGAGCTTGATTTGACCGTTGTTTGGAGAATTGTCATCCTCGAGAACCACTTCGTCCCCAAACATCGAACCGGAGATGACTCGATTTGCATTAGATCCAGTTAAAACACTGAAAGGATCCAAGCCAGTGAAGTTGACCGTCCGACCTTGAAGAGTGATCGAGCCACTTTGTTCAGCTGAACTAGGTTGAAACACATCATCAAGAGTTCCATCCGATACGCTCAAGCTATCGATGATGGATTGGTCGTTGCTCAGACCTCCAGCGATCCCTCCACTGAGTTGTCCCGATTGGAGGAAACGGAACCGGTCGCTCGTAGAACCCCTTCCCTCAAGGTTCTCAAAGCTTTGAAAGCCGGTTTGGACTAAGTTGTCTTCGATGCCTACGGATACACTGCCAGTACTGGCGGCTGAAATGGTCCAATTGACATTGCTTCCAGGGTCTCCTGGGCCGATCAAGGTGTCGTTGGACGACGTTCCGACCCAGTTTTCAATCCGAAAGGCACCAGCGACCCCGCTAGCCGTTCTGGAACCAAGATTGACCGTAACACCACTCGATCGTTGAGAGTAGCTGATCGTATCGCTTGCGGGGCCTTGCCCAGGTGCTGTCTCTCGATCGATGCCACCGTCGATGGCCCCTGAGATCGATCCACTGTTGGTTATCTGGAAGCTATCCGCAGCACCTCCTCCACTTAAGTTTTCGATAGAAGAGAAACTGGTCGATGTATTTAGGATCCCAGAGTCCTGACCTTGAACGGACCATTGGTTGGATTGCTCAGGCCCAATGAGTGTATCTAAACCCGTTCCACCTTGGAGTTGACCAGTTATAGAACCCGTTACTCCATCCACTTTTCGAACGGTAAATTGGTCTTTGGCAGAACCACCAGTAAGGTTTTCAATGTTTGAGAAAGCTCCATCGAAGCCCATTTCCCCTGCATTCGTCGCATCGATCACCCATTCGAAGTCGACATTGGGACCCGTCAAGGTATCCTGACCTGCCCCACCATCGATTTTCACCCGGTTGGGGATGTTATTTCCAAGTACTACAGTGTCATCGCCTGCTGCGGTGTTCACTTCGATAGTCGTGGGTGCAAAACGGCTATTGCCAACTCGCGTCACCATTCCATTGACACTCAGGTCGACGACAACACCTTCGTTGGAAGAACCCGAAACCACTTGAAGACTTGCTTGGTCAGCCCCACTGGTCAGATCCGCGGTTAGAGTCCCGTTCTCAAAACGAATGAATGTCGGACTGAATGTCGGGTCTGTCGATACATTGACGATTCGATCCGCTCCGCTTCCCAAGTTAACGAAAAGCAGTTGCGATGGATTAGGGAAGGAAAATGAATTCGAGCCACTGGTAAAACTCAGTCCTTGGAACTTCAGCGACGAATTACCCGTAGTATTCAAATCTGCATCGGCGAACTCGACCGAACGATCAAAAATTGAACCAGTGAAAACTCGTTGACCCACAGAACCAGACAATGGTTCATAGCGATCCAATCCAACAAACACCAGGGACTTGGAACTCACCGTCGCTGAGCCCGACTCATCGGAACCCGCAGGTTGATACGCCAGCAATTCCCCTGCACTGTTTTCCACTGCGATGCCGTCCAAGCCACGTAGACCGCCAGTGATTGAACCGCTGACGGATCCCGATGGCTTGATGATGAAAGCATCGTTGTAATCATCTTGTCCAACGAGTAATGCAAAGCCCTCGAAGGCAGTGCCAGAAACCTCGCCGGAATTCGCGCCGGTGATAACCCAAGTCGCTTGATCCTTGGCCGGCAGAGGACCACTGAGTCTGCTGGAACTTCCCTGTCCGACGAATCGATTGATATTCGCGACACTAGGAATTCCCGGAGCAACAGTCGTAGACAAATCGATCTGAACCGCCGAGCCTCGGGTTGAATAGTCAATCGTGTTTACAGACGGAGCGTCAGGATCAACCCTTCCGCCGTCCAATTTGCTCGAAAGCTGTCCGCTTGCACTAAAAACAAACGTATCAGCCTTGCTCCCCCCCTGGATCGCACCGAAATTAGAAAAGTTCTTTCCGTTGAGCTTTCCGGAGTTAGAGCCAAGGATCTGCCATGCTGATTCGCTGTCAGGGCCTTGTAGTTCGTTCGCGCCAAGACCTCCATCGATAGTCCCCGTGAGTCCTTCTGCGGACATGACTCGAACAACATCCTTCAGACTACCACCCGTTGCGTTTTCAATCCCCGAGAACTGGATAGACTCATTGAGGATACCGGAGTTTTCAGAAAGTATGCTCCACGAAGATGCGAGGTTTGGCCCCAAGAGCGTGTCCGTTCCATCCCCTCCGACAATCTGAATCGATTCGTAGGTACTAGTCACTATTTGAATCTGATTATCTGACTTGCCACCCGTCAACTCAATCCGCTCAAAACCTGCGAGCGGAAACGTCTTGCCCCCTACAATAACTTTGTCGCTATGGAGCGTGATGTTAGAATCGTCCGAGACTGCTAATCGATCCGTGCCCGTCCCTAGCATGGAGATCGACACCGCCGGCAAGCGGGCGACATCTAGTTTTAGAGAGTTGTCGGCAGCATTTCCCGAAATTCGCACGCCACCATTGTTTGCGGAGCTCGCCGATGCAGTCGCGATGATCGTTCCGTTCTGCAGCAATTGATATTGACTCGCCTGCGAACTGTAGGATATCACCAATTCCTCCGTGGTCAGTGATGCGGGAATTTGCAAATCCGCAGCAAGCAGCATCCGTGGTTCCAACGGTTCATAAGACTGAGGTCGGAAAGCCTCTCGATTGGGTCGCTTCGTCCCACCGAGAATCTGCCGACTGGATCGCCCGGCCGAATCGCTCTCCGATGGCAAAGACATCAACCTCGCAAAAAAGTTTTGGATCTGATTGGCCAATTTCGTTACGCCACGAAGCGACAGCGAATTGCGAAGCAGACGCTGAAAGAGTTTTCTTCGCAATAACGTCAGAATGTGTTTTGCGCGTCGGAGGAACGACTCTGTTTTTTTCATAAACAAAACCAATACAATGGCGTTTGATGAGTGACTGCCGAACGGTTTTGCAAACGTAAAAGGGGCAGGTGCCCGCTGGCAAAACGGCGGAATAAGAAAAATGCATTCGGACTTGTCAATCGAGGAAGCTTCCAATCATAACAAACAAATGAGTGGATTTACTGGATTTACAAGTGTAAAGTTAGTTTAAAGGTCGAAATCGCATGGAAATTTGGCCCGGGAGAAATCCAATCCTTGCGGGTTGAAGAACAAAGCTACTCAAGGAAGATCCATACCGATAATCTGTAGCATTTTTGAGGTTTTTCAGAGAAGCTTGAGGGGATGCAACGAAAGATGGCAGATGTTCCCAAAAACCCCAGGGTTGGCATCCGGCACAGCGACTTCGTTGAGTTAACTATTCATTTTCGTTGCAATCTTCGTTGCCAACACTGCATGATCCTGGAATCAATGCACTGGCTTGAGCCCGCCGACGAGACGGAACTCGAGGCACTCTTGGAGCAACAGCGTCAGCTACGTCCTTGGAAGGGGCTCATTCTGACCGGATCCGAGGTAACACTTCGCAAAGATCTATCCGCGATTGTGCGACGGGCAATTGATGCAGGCTTTGAATTCGTCCGAATCCAAACCCATGGTATGCGGCTGGCCGATGAGAGTTATTGTCGGGAGCTGATTGATGCGGGGGTCAAGGAATTCTTTGTCAGCATCACTGCGGCCGATGAGCAGCTGCACGATCGAATCACCCAAGTCCGTGGGTCGTTCCGCAAGACCCTCGAAGGCCTTACGAATTTGTCTAAATTTCCGGACGTCAGGACCCTGACCAACACGGTCGTCACGGCGTTGAGTTATCAGTCATTACCCGAGGTGGTTCAGAAGCTCAAAGATCTAGCGAATTTGACGGAGATGCATTTTTGGACTTACTGGCCGATGTCATCCGCGGACGACTTGTCGCTGTGTGTTCCCCATCCGGTGGCTGCCGAATACCTTAAAAAGGCGATCACCCTGGCGCGATCCTACGGCCGTAAAGTCGAAGTGAAAAATTTCCCCCAATGTCTGCTCGGGAAGTATGCAGATGCACTTTGTAACGATCAACCGGAACTGCGGATTGACCCCCGGTTCTGGACGGAATTTCATCGCAATGGATTCCATCAGTGTTCCTATAAGTCGATGTGTGCATCGAAGCAATGTTTAGGCATCAATACCGCTTACGCGAATCGTTTTGGCTGGCATGAAGACATCCTCAAGCCTTATTCGACTTCCGAGTACGATTCATTGGACGTGATACGATGACCAAGGTGATTGCCATCACCGGCTGTATGGGAAGCGGTAAGACAACACTCGCTGAGCATTTGCATCGGTTGATCCCAGGAACAACGGTGCTTTTTGAAGATGATTTTCAAACGATGACTCAAATGAACTTGCTCGAACTCGAACAGTGGAGAAATCGAGGTTCGAGTATTGGGGAGCTGAATCTCAACGGCTTTGATGAAGCGATTCGGCAATCCCTCAAGGCGAGCGATCAGAGAAGCCCCAAGGGACCAAAGCTCTTGATTATCGAAAGTCAATTTGGCAGAGCGCATCCATCCCTGGCAGACCTAATTGACTTTCAGATTTGGATCGAAGCCCCGCTGGATATCTGCTTGGCTCGCAAAATACTCCAACTCTCTTGCATCCCTCCAGGGAACTCGCTTGGCACATTGAGCCCGGTAGAAATAATCGAGTTGTGCAAAGTTTACCTCACATCCACAGCCACACTGCTCCGCGATCAAATCCTACGAGTTCGATCCGTTTGCGATGCTGTGTTAGTTAACGAGAAAACCACTGCCAGTATGGTCGACGCCGCACTAGAAATCATCCTGAATCGAGCATCAGCAACCCTAGGTTTTGAAAACGATTCGCTTTAATCCAAGGATTTCGGGTTTGCATTGCCCAAGCACAATGCTGATACTTGATCCTCAAATTCTTTTTGCCTCGCAACCCCCGAATCTCTTTTACCAATAATTACATCCCATGGCAGCTGTGAAATTCGAAGAGGAGCTTCCGAAACGAATAGCGATCGTCGGTGGGGGTACGACCGGATGGATGGCCGCGGCGCTACTCGGTAGGTGCTTCTCTCATTTGGGGATCAAGATTACGGTCATCGAGCCCCCTGGCAAGCGGGGTATCGGTGTGGGTGAAGCGACCATTCCGTCGATCCATCGCTTGATCGACAATTTAGGGATCTCCGAAAACGAGTTCATGGTGGCATGCGATGCAACGTTTAAGCTCGGGATTCAGTTCAGCGACTGGTTGCAAGTCGATCGAGATTATTGGCATCCTTTTGGAATCTGCGGCGCTCGAATTGACAACAGGGATTTGTTCCAGTTCTGGTTTTCCGAAAGATCGCAAAAACGTATCTTGCGACCCTACCATTCCTACTCGCTCCACTGGGGTGCATCGCTGGCGTCGAAAAGCCCGCATTTGTTTGGGGGGACATCCCCCATTTCCCACACGAAATCGTACGCATTTCATTTAGATGCGGTGAAATTCGCCGATTACTTACAGACGTACGCAACTCAGACGCTAGGGGTCGAATATCTGTCCGATACCGTCACGGGTTTCAGTCCCAACGGACGTGGGGGCATAGCCCAATTGAAACTTGCATCGGGCAATTCAGTGCCAGCAGAGTTCTTTTTGGACTGCACAGGGTTTCAATCGCAGTTGATCGAGCATTTCCTGGGTGTGGAATTCATCGACTGGAGTAAGGAATTGCTGTGCGACCGCGCGGTGGCGATTCGAAACACGGT
>CAIJIZ010000222.1 GCA_903820735.1 uncultured Pirellula sp. | reverse complement strand
GTAGTATCGGGTGAGACGGGAGAGAAGTCGGTTCCGCGGAAAGCGAAGTTAGCACCGGCGGTAGCTAATAGGGTTGCAGAAGTCGGAGTCGTTCCTGTGTCAACAATCGAAATCAACCTGTTATTGGAGGTTTCCGAAGAAGTGGTTGCATATAGTGTAGCGGTTCCGTTGACGTAGCTACCGGTGAGTCCCCGTAGACCTGCATATCCGGCAGCAGCCGTTCCGCTCAATTGGTTCGAACCATTGACGAGTAAAGCCCAACTTCGAGACCACGAAGTGCCATTAAAGGTCCATTTTTGCAGTCCACCACCCGCTGCTGTTCGGTCGTCAGCGATGTATGCCAAATCCAACGTTCCATTGGTATCCGTGTCGAACATCACGAACCCATAAGGGCTTGCACCGGCTCCCATATCTATGGAGACATTGATGCTTTGGCCTGAAGTGGTCGGCAAGCCAGTTCCGACTGTAGAGATTCCCAAGAACGTTCCAGAACCGGAGGATACATAAAGCTGATTGTTGTAGATCTCGACGTTTCGAATATTCGTCAGCGCGGTGCTTAATTGGGTGAAAGCTGTTCCGTCGTAGTACCAAGCTCCTCCGGTATTCGGGGTGCCGCTTGCAGTACCGACTGCATAGAAGGTCGATTGGCTAGTTGCGACCATGCTGCGCAAGTTGTTCCCTGAGAAAGGGGACGGAGGGGTTGCAGATGGACCACCAGTCGGGAACAGAGTTCTGGACGCGACATTACCGTCGGTGCCGAGGATGGTACCGACTTTGGAGTTCAGACTCGCTACGGAAGCGGTGCCAGCGGCAGAGTTGTAGCCCGGGACAGAGAGGAATCCGTTGAACGAGTTCAAGTAACCGTTGGAAGTGGCGGAGCCAGAGTCGGTAACTTGATTTGCTCCTGATGATGGAAGATCGATGGTTTGAACGGGAGTTCCGCCGCTGGGCAAGTACTCTTGAACCGCTACAGGAGCTGCCGCACTGGAAAGTGCAACAGCTCCACCGCTCCCTACTCGTTCTACAAGCAGGTTGCCGACTGTGAATCCAGCGAAAACTTCTCGTGATTCGAGAACTTCAACGATCATTCGCCGAAGCTGTGACCTCCCAGCCCGACCGGTGGTTTTACGAACCTTGGATAATTTCTCGCTACCCAACCATCGCTTCATCGTCATCGATACAACTCCCTTGAAATAATGCATGCAATAAACCAGCCTGGACGTTAGGATCGTAATTCTCCGCATAGTGCGAAAAATCCGGAGCTTAGGAACGCGTCCTCGACTTAACGTTTGGTATAGCACGATTGCTAATGCTAAGTGTCAAGGTTGTAGTTCAATGCGGTGAAGATTACGTGAATTTTGCCAGGGGTTTACGAGAGAACTGCTGGAGTTGACGTATTTTGCGATGCCTTGTCGCAGCTAAAAAACCCCACGGGTGCGACGATTTGGCGCTATTGGATTATTGAAGAATGGCAATTACCGGGGACAAATTATCCAAGAATTACGAGAGAGATTCGAATTCTTGATTGCTTAATAGCTCTTTTGCTGATTGGTCGGCGGTTGCGAACTTGGGAAGGCGCACACTGGCTCACTCAGGCCGTGCAAACCCCCTAGGATTCCCAGATTAGTGGGTGGGTCTGACGAAACCTTTAGGTTTACGGTGGGTTTGCAAGGGGGCTCGGATCCACCCGATTTTTGATGGCAAATCGGTTATTTGCTATCAAAACCGGACCTTTTGTTGATGAACTGGCGAAACCCTTCGCCGTTGCCGAGCAGAGAACTGGGAAATTGTTGACTTTTAACTACAGTCAGTTGCTTAACCCTATCCACGGTGATCCTGTCACATGCTTTTCACCCCAAGAACCCGTATGAGTCATCGAACGAAATCCAGAAAAGTAGCCCCTTTGTTCAGGGGATTCTGCTTAGCGTTGTCCCTGACGGTTGGGTTCAGCACCCCAATTCTGGCGGATGGGAATCCGGACATTGTCGGGGTTTTGGCGGTTTTGACGGATGCGAATACCGCCGCCGACCTTGGACTGAGCGACGAACAGCTTGAAAAACTTAAGGTTCTAGTCAAGCAGCATGAAGCGAAGGCGATTGAATTTGCTGCAGAGTTGCGTGGAATTGAAGATGTGGTCCAGCGTCGCGAACGCTCCCGAGCCATTCTACGTGGCGTAGAAAATGAGGGAATGGGACTTTTAAATGCCGAGCAGCGGTCGCGTGCCGAGCAATTGAGACTTCAAGGACTGGGACTATCAGCCGCTCTCGAGCCTGAGATCGCTACCTCTTTGGCGATCACCGAAGAACAAGCCGCGAAGCTTCAAACGATCATTGAAGGCAAGCGTGGATTGATGCGGGAGCTTGGTCCAGAGCGTGGCCCTTTAGAATTTGCTAAGCAGCTCGACGGCTTGCTCGACGATACCCAAAGGGCGAAATGGTCCGAGTTGACTGGTCCAGTTGCTGGAAAAGCATCTGCAGGTACAGATCAGCAGTCCGCAGCTAGCCCTTCGGATCTTCTAGCTTCAAATAATCCGTCATCGGGTGGACCGATGTCCCAAGGGGAACAGCGAACGACTCCGATGCCAGAAGGCAAGCCGGGAGAATATGGTTTGCGATTGAATTTCGTGACCGGTACACCTTGGTCGGACGTGTTGAAGTGGTTGGCGAAAGAAGCAGAGTTGAGCCTTCAAACGGATTTCTTTCCTCCAGGGACTTTCACCTATCGCGACCCGTTCCGTGTTTATAGTGTTCCAGAAGCGATGGACATCATGAACAGCGTGTTGCTGAACAAGGGTTTCACCTTGGTTCGCAAGCAGCGGGTCTTAATGTGCGTGGATCTTGGTGCCGGTGATCCGGAGGTAGTGCGTGGATTGATTCGAGAGCTATCCGAATTGGTCCCACCTAAAGAGTTGGATACCCGAGGTGAGTATGAGATTTGCAAGACGGTTTTCAATCTTAGCCGCTTGAGTGTTGAAGACGCGGAAAAAGAGGTCAAGCCGTTGCTTGGTCCCCAAGGATCGATCGTTGCGCTTCCAGCATCGAATCAATTGCTCGTTACCGAGACCGGTGGAAAGTTGCGAATCATCCGTGAGACGATAGAACGATCAGAGATGCCTGATGCAGGACGAACATCGAAGATCGTAACGATCGCACTGAAGAACATGAGCTCTGAGGAATTGCTGTCCATAGCGCGTCCATTGGTCGGGCTTAAGGAGGGTGTCAACGTATCGGAAGATCTGAGCATCTCGACCGACTCCTTCGGAACGACGCTCTATGCAACCGGAACCCCAGAGAAGCTTCAAAAACTTCGGGACCTCGTCACGCAAGTCGATGTTGAGCAATCCGATTCCAAAGCAGCAACTTCGACGTCTGAGCAGGTCGCCGTGAAGAGCCACAGCATTCGTGGCTCAGACCCACAGACGACGATGGACGTATTGCAAACCCAATTCTCGGGTCAAACAAACATCAATTTGGCACTTGATCCAAAGTCCAGCAACATTATCGCGCGGGCTACTCCGAGCGATCACAAGATCATCGATGAGATCATCGAAACGCTTGCTGGTCAAACCAGTGACTTCGAAGTCATTGAGCTCGACAAGATGGATACGCAAGCCGCGATCTTGACGCTAGAGAAGTTCTTTGGCAAATCGAGTTCGAAGGATAAAGATGCGGCAGCGAAGGGCCCCATTTTCTATGGGGATTCCATTTCGCGTCGGATCATGGTTCAAGGTTCACCGCAAGAAGTTACTCAAGTTCGCGAGTTGCTCCGCAAAGTCGAGTCGACTGGTCCAACGCTCGAAGGGCTTTCGAAGAAGGCTCGGTTTTTGCCATACTCTGGCAAGTCTGCGGATAAATTCCTCAACCAAATCGATACGCTTTGGGACGCTACCAAGCAGAAGGGACGAATTCGCAGGATCGAATCCAAAGGCAGTAGCGTAACGCCGAGTCTTAAAGGTGAAGAGCCGCAGTCGGGGGCCGACAAGCCGAACGAAGCAAAGGCAAGTGGCGACAAAGCGGCATCGAGCGAGCCAGCCAAGTTCCCTTTTCCGGGTAGTAGCGTTGCTGGATCGAGCGAGGCTTCACAGCGTCCAGTGAGACTGACAAGATGGTCGCAAGATCCAGCGGATCCAAATGCTCCAAGTCCATCGGATCTGAACAAGAGTCCGGCTGCGGTCGCTCAAGATGATTCTCCGGTTGATGGTCAAGAGACTGGTAAATCGGATGCTTCGCCAGAGGGAGTCCAGGGAGACGAAGCGAACGAGCTGCGAGTCTTTAAGGGACCTGCAGGGTTGATCGTTACGAGTGACAATCCTGAATTGCTCAACGAGTTCGATGAAATTTCGAGGATTGTCCAAGAGCAACTTGCGGCCGGTCCATCGGAACCTACCGTAGTTTATTTGAAGTATATCCCTGCACTTGCAGCGGAAGAATTAATCCGCGGGGTACTCAATGGGACTTCGTCCTCCGGAAGCGGAGGAGGGGGTGGTGGATTGCTAGGAGAGGTCGCATCGGGTGTGCTTGGAGGTGGTGGGTTCTTGGGAAACCTCTTAGGAATGGGGGGTGGTGGCTCTTCAGCATCTAGTTCAGCGAGTTCCAGTGGCGATGTAACGATTACAGCGGATCCACGATTGAACGCTTTGTGGGTACAAGCCAATCCGTTGGACATGCAGTTGATCGAGGAGTTGATTGAGATTATCGATACTCCAGACAGCCCTGTGGATGTTCAGACCCGTGGTGTTCCAAACATCATTTATCTTGAGAATGCACCGGTAGCGGAGGTGGAAGCGACGGTACGAAGTGTGTTCGCTGATCGGATTTCAGGAGCGGCATCGCAAAATGCGCAGCGTCCACCGAGTCCCCAGGAGTTCATTGAGGCGTTGAGAGGTGGTGGCGGTGGAGGGCGTCGGGGAGGAGCGGCTCCGAAAGAGCTCAAAGAGACCACGATGACGTTGTCAACCGACAAGAAAAACAACGCACTGATTGTCGTTGCACCAAAACAACTCTTTGAGCAAGTCGAAGAGTTGGTCAAGATGTTGGATCAAACCGCTGAGGGAAGTGAAGACAGTGTTGTAGTGGTTCCCATCGGTGGTGACATCAACCCTACGACAGTGCGATCGGCTTTGTCGTCAGTGTTTGGTTCACAGGCAAGAACATCCACAACATCCAATCCTCAAACCAACACCCCACCGGCGAATAATAACAACCCAGCGGCTGCTTTCCAGCAGTTCCGAGGAATGAATCCAGGAGCCTTCGGCGGTGGCCAAGGTGGAGGATTTCGCGGAATGCAGATGCAGATCCCTAACGCGGGTGGAGGTGGTGGCGGGGCCGCTTTTGGATTCCCAGGAATGGGAGGACAAGGTTTCGGTGGCGGTGGATTTGGCGGAAACAACCGAGGTCAAGGTGGCGGAATGGGAGGCTTTGGTGGTTTCGGTGGCGGTAATACCGGCGGGAACCGTGGCGGAAACAACGGCGGGAATCGAACGAACCGAGGGGGACGATAACCGCTCCGTGAGCGGTCAGTTCCTCTAGCTGCCAGTACCCCTGGTGGCCAGTACCCCTGGTGGCCAGTACCCCTGGTGACCAGTTCCCCTGTAAGAAATCTTGGAATGAAACTGTAAAGCGAGCGCTGCGAGCAATGATTTTAGAAGCTGGTGAAATTCTGGTTCGACGCGGATTGGTCAATCAATCGCAGTTGGATGAATCGCGCGCCGCGATGAACGGTGGGGGAATCATTGAGAGCGTCGTGCAAAAAGGGTTTGTCAAAGAGGAGGTTGCGCTCAAAGCGATTGCCGATGAGTTCGGAATCGACTACATCGATTTGCGAGAAGCGAATATCGACTTGGAGTTGCTTAATTCATTTCCTCAGAAGCTAATTTATCGCCATGCGATCTTGCCCGTTAGGAAAGAAGGCCGGCGGATTTATGTCGCTACCAGCAATCCGCTTGAGCTCTATCCGCTCGACGAAGCGGCTTCTGCGATGAACTGCGCAGTTGTTCCGTTGGTGGCAGAGAAGATTGAAATTGCCAAGCTTGTTAAAAAGCATCTTGGGGTCGGTAGCGAGACGATTGAAGGGTTGATCGCAGCCCGAGCCGATGACGACGATATTGAATTACTTGAGAAGTTCGAAGCTGATGGAAGTGAACTCAGCGAGCAAGCTCAAGAAGCGTCGGTGGTTCGGTTGGTCAACGAGATTTTGGTTGAAGCGGTCGATGCGCGTTCAAGTGACGTTCACATCGAATCGCAAGCCAGCGGTATCGTCGTCCGTTATCGGATCGATGGTATTTTGCAAACGCAACCGGTTCCGCCTGAGATCAATCGATTTCAAGCGGCGATTATTTCGCGTTTGAAGATCATGGCCAAGCTCAACATCGCCGAAAAGCGACTGCCGCAGGACGGTCGTATCAAGCTTCGAGTTCACGGCCGAGAGATCGACATTCGAGTTTCGGTGATCCCGATGATTCACGGCGAGAGCCTTGTAATGCGGATCTTGGATAAGGGAGCGATGAAATTCGATCTTCGCAGCCTTGGGATGGGAGCCGAGACATATCGACTGTTCAGCGAATTGATCCGAATCCCTCACGGAATCATTTTGGTTACGGGTCCGACCGGTTCAGGAAAGACAACAACACTCTACAGTTCGCTCCTTGAGATTCGCTCGCCTGAGAACAAGATCATCACGACCGAAGACCCGGTCGAGTATCAGCTCGATGGAATCAATCAGATTCAAGTTCATCCGAAGATTGGATTGACTTTCGCAGCGTCGCTTCGAAGCATCTTGCGTCATGACCCTGACATTGTGCTTGTGGGTGAAATTCGGGACGCGGAGACGGCCGAGAATGCGATTCAAGCGTCGCTGACGGGTCACACGGTTTTTAGCACCTTGCACACCAATGATGCGGCTGGTGCATTTACGCGGATTGTCGACATGGGTGTCGAACCGTTCTTGGTGGCTAGTACTGTTGAAGGAATTATGGCGCAGCGACTTGTTCGTAGGCTTTGTCCTGAGTGCAAGAAGCCTTATCATCCGAAACAAGATGAGCTTCCACGCGATTTTCCATGGGAGCAGCTTCAGGGCAATCCAATCTACATAGCTGAAGGATGTAGGGCTTGTCGAGGTCTTGGATATGCAGGTCGATTCGGTATTTATGAGTTGCTGATTACCAATGAAGAAGTCCGGCAGCTTGCACACGACCGAGCGAGCAGCTTTGAAATCAAGAAATTGGCTTTGAAGCACGGAATGCTAACATTGAGGATGGATGCTTTCCGTAAGGTGCTTGAAGGTACCACAAGCATGGACGAAGTTTTGCGAGCGACCAAGGGGGATACCATCGGATGATGATCCGCTTGCGAGACCTACAACCATTGCTCTATCGAATTGATTCCATGAAAAGCCAATCTCATGTGGGATGCTTGAAAGGGGGGATCTGTGCCTGATTTCGCCTATATCGCTAGAGACTTGTCTGGAAAATCGGTTACCGGTTCGGTGTCGGCCGCAAGTGTGCGTGATGCCGCGTCGCAGCTCGGTGCGAAGTCGTTGTTTCCAATCTCGATCAAGGTCGATAAGACCAAGCAGGTTCGCAAGACTGGTCGTGTGGGTGGGAGCCAAATGGCCTCCTTTTATGGTCAGCTTGCATCGCTTTTGCGAAGTGGTGTGCCACTGCTCAAAGCGCTGAGTGTTCTATCCCAACAAAGTGGTTCGAGTCGCACCCTCCGCAATGCGATCGCGGAGATCAAATCCAAGATTGAAGAAGGTGAGTCTTTGCCCGATGCGATGGCAAGGTATCCACGGATATTCAACGATATGGCCGTCAACATGACGCGGGCAGGGAGCGAAGGTGGGTTTCTGGAGGATGCCCTCGAGCGTGTTTCGGGGTTCGTCGAGCAACAAGAAGAGCTCAAGGGTAAGACGATCAGTGCACTTGCTTATCCCGTCTTCGTGATGGGAGTGGGTGTGGTTGTAGTAACAGTCTTGTTGATTTTCTTCGTTCCAAAATTCGAGACCATTTTCCAAAGCATGCGTGCGAAAGGTGGTTTGCCAGCCGCCACAGAACTGTTGCTCGGCATCAGTAAGTTTGTTCAGAATTACTGGTGGGTTGTCTTAGCAACCATCGCAGGAGTGTTTTTGTTTCTTAAGAAATATTTGGAAACGACCGAGGGACAATATCGAGCGGATTTGGTCAAGATCAAGACGCCGATGCTTGGCGGAGTCTTTTTGAATTTGGCCGTGGCTCGATTCTGCCGTGTTTTAGGAACTTTGTTGAAGAACGGTGTTCCTATTCTTAAGTCGCTCGACATCAGTCGCAACGCTTCCGGGAATAAGATACTTGCCGAGGCTGTTTCGAACGCCAGTGCCGAGATCACGGCCGGTCAGCGGTTAGCCAAGCAGTTAGAGAAATCAGGACATTTTCCTCCGACGGTGGTTGAAATGATTTCCGTTGCGGAAGAGTCCAATACGCTCGATACGGTTTTGGTCAACATTGCTGATAACCTTGAAAAGACAACTTTTCGCAGACTTGAGACCGTCATTCGGTTGCTCGAACCCGTTATGTTGCTCGTCCTCGCAGGTCTGGTGATGTTCGTGGTTTTAGCTTTGATGTTGCCGGTTCTCAACAGTGCCAATACCCTTTAGCAAACAAATCTAGTCAACAAATAGTTTTATCAACCCGAGTTGGAAGGAGAATCCAATGAAATTCAGCCGTTCGCAACGTCGCAACCGCCGTGCGTTTACTCTTTTGGAAGTGATGTTGGTGCTGATCATCTTGGTAGTCATTGCAGGTTTTGCCATTCGCAATTTCACCGGGGTTCTCGATCAAGCGAACAAGCGGGCTGCTACGGCCCAGATCGCGCAGTTGTCTTCGGCTGTTAAGCAGTATCAATTGCTAATGCAGCAACTCCCCCAGTCGCTTGACTCGTTGATGACTCAACCTGCGGATCTTGCGAATCCCGGGGATTGGACCAAACTCCTCGATAAGATCCCTTCCGATCCTTGGAATCGACCTTACGAGTACAAACTCAATGGTTCGACCTTTGAAATAAGAAGTGTTGGAGCGGACGGACAGTCCGGCACCTCCGATGACGTTACCTCGTCGTAGTGGTTTCACGCTCTTTGAGCTGATCCTTGTTCTTATCATCCTTGTGACCCTTGCGGCGATTGCATTCCCAACGCTCGAGGCAATGGTCTCCAGCAGACGCTTGCAACAATCGGCCGAACGACTGCAAAACGAGCTTCTTGAAGCTCGGGTTGAAGCGATGAAGACCGGGCAAGCGCAAGTCTTTCGCGCGACGATCAATGGGAACACGTACACCATCGAACCGTGGCTAAGCGGAAATGAGGATTCGGACGCGTCTGCCGGTGCGACAGTCATGAGCGCATCGGGGGTTGTCGAAACGGAAAGGACGAGCACGGGCCAAGTCGCTTTATCGAGCATCAGCACCGATGGTGATGCAAAGCAACTCGATAATGATGTTCAGTTCATGGGGATTGAAACTCTTGTCGATGCCCGCAATGCCCTTGAGATTCAGAAGTCGGGGGAATCAGTCCCGATGGCGGGTGTTGGAACAGCGAGTACCGGCGGGATTTCCTCTCCGCTACTCGTTTATCCCGATGGTTCATCAACCACCGCGCAGATTATTCTTGCCGACACCCGTGGGCGTCGTATGGCGATTCAATTGCGAGGAGTCACAGGCCGTTCGTCGATCGTGCGGCTTGCATCGGTCGATGCTAGCTCTATTGCGGCGATTGCGAACCCTGCTCCGAGCAAAGGAGGGTGGTAGTCGATGAGATCATGCTCGAACGGAAAGTTTGCATCGGGGCACGTGGCTCGGACGGTTGACGCAGCTCGAAGATCCCATTCAGTAAACAGAAAAGGGATTTCGCTACTTGAGGTTGTACTCTCGTTGGCGATTCTCGCCATGTCGGCGGCAATTCTCGCCCAGATTACTTGGACGGCCACAGATAACGGACTGATCGCAAATCGTTTGGCAACCGCACAAATTCTAGCTGAATCAAAGATGGCGGAGATTGTCACCGGTGCAATCCCTTTGCAAGGTGCAGTCGGTTGGACTCCGATTACGGACGTGGTCCCTAATGGGAGTTGGTACTATCAAGTACAAACCGTTACGGCAACCAGGCCTAACATGGTCGGGGTGCGGTTGAGCATCACCGATGAGGCGGGTGTTACGGATAACCGAGAGATGTTTTTTGTTGTTCGCTGGATGATCGATCCGAGTCTCGGTCTCGATACCCTTCCTGCCTCGACGGGAACGACAGGAGCGAGTGGCACCGCAAGTGGCGGTGGAGCATCGGGAAGCACTGGAGGTACGCCATGATGATCCCATCGACCAAAGCACGGTCCGCCGGGTTTACTTTATTGGAGTTGCTGCTGGCACTGGCACTTACCGCAGTAGTCTCCATCCTTATCGGTGGGCTCGTACAGTTGTTTCTTGTTAATGGAACCCGAGGCCGCGATAGCGTTCGGCAATCGCAAATGGCTAGAGCCATTCTGAATATGATTTCAGAGGATGTGCGTTCGACAGTCCGCTACTATCCCTATGACACCAGTGGATTGCAGCAGATGCTAGGTGGTGCTCTGAACAATGCCGTCGGTGGAGCACTGGGCGGAGCGCTCGGCGGGGCGGCCGGTGGAGGAGCAACCGGTGGTGCGGGAGCAAATGGCGGTAATGCAGCGGGGGGAGGTGGAATTGGTGGCGATCCAACCGGTGCTGCGGGTGGGCAGATTCCTGGTGGAGTGAATCCAGCAACAGGTGGAAATGGTGGAGGGGACGGTTCAGCCTCTGGGGGTGGTCAAGGAGGAACAGGCGGGGCAAGTGCCGGGGCCGGGATGAGTATGGGTGGGTCTTCGCAAGGCGGAGCCTCGGGAGCTGGAGCCTCGGGAGCCGGAGCCTCGGGTAGTGAAGCAGAAGGGGTCGCAAGTGTATCGCCTCCGGGAATCTACGGGTCGACTTCGTCGATTGAAATCGACGTCAGTCGCTTGCCCAGGCCCGATGAATACGTTGTTCAGCCGGGCAACCTAAATACCGGGGCGTTGGGGGATATGCCAAGCGATATCAAGACGGTTGGGTATTACGTTCAAGCACCCCGTAGCGATGGGGTTCAAGATCCATTAGCAAGCTTGACTTCCCAAATCGCTACGGCTTCGAGTGGAACAAGCCAAGGTCTTTCGGGTGGTTTAGTTCGTCGCTCGATCGATCGTGCGGTGACTCAGTACGCCTATGAAATGGGAAACAGTGATCAATTGATTCGGACCGGAGAGATCATCGCGCCTGAAGTTTTAGGGATTGAGTTTTCATACTTCGGGAGCAACGGATGGCAATTGGAATGGAATTCGAGCACGATGGGATTGCCGAGTGTGATTAAAGTCACCATCGCCATGCAACGTGAATCGAGTGCTCGGAGCAATCCGATGACGCCGGGGATTTCCCTGCAAAACCTAAATTCATCGATGATGCAAGAATATGGCATTGAGCTTTATTCAACCAACATTCTGATCCCTGGTGCGGCGCTTTTAGCCTTGCCCGGATCCTCCTCGACAACTTCTGGCGGAACCTCTTCGGATGGAATGAGTTCATTAGGATTATGAAAACTACCAAACAACGCAGAGCAACTGCACACCAAAAGAAGTCTAAAAAGTCAGTTCACCAAGATGGTAGGGAAGCTCTGCTTCGTAACCGTCGAGGGTTCTTGCTTCTAGCTGTATTGTTGGTAGTCTCCGCTGTTACGCTCGCTTCATTGGCGTTTATGAAGTCAATGTTGTTGGGGCATGAAGAGTCACGCCTTACGGGTCAGAGCATACAAGCCAGATATGCAGCGGACTCAGGGATTGATGCTGCGCGATTGTTTGTAGCTTATACCCGCGCTCAAAGGCTTGAGTCCGGTGGTAGCTTCGACAACCCGAACACTTTCCAAGCCATCCCTGTTTTGCAAGGACCCGATCCTGCGAACCCCTGCAACTACTCGCTGGTTGCCCCAAGCTTGAATGAAGAAGGGAAGTATTCCGGGGTTCGATTTGGCTTGCAAAATGAATCAGCCAAGCTGAATTTGAATGTGTTGCCGATGATCGATTCCGCGTTGAGCATTCCCGCCGCGATGTTGGGAGCCGCTTCCGATTCGATGATGCCCACGGGAGATTCGGCTTCGCAACCTGCCGGTAGTGCTAGTCTTGGTCGCGACTTGTTGATGGCTTTGCCCGCGATGGATGAATCGGTTGCGGATGCGATTTTGGATTTCATCGACCCCGATGATGATCCGCGAGAATTCGGATGTGAGCGAGAATATTACACACAGTTGCCCAATCCATATGCCCCCACGAACGGGCCTTTGTCGTCGATCGAACAATTGCTTCTCGTTCGTGGTGTAACCCCATATTTACTTTTCGGGCTTGATCAGAACCGCAACGGAATTCTTGAGTCAAGCGAATCGAGCGCGGCTCTAAGTGGGATGCAACCCGGCGCAAACGGCATGCCTGGTTCAGCTAGCCCAATGAGCCTTTCCACAGGATCGGGATCTTCCAATGGAGCGAACACTGAGTCTCCACCGAGCTTGGGCTGGGCAATGTATCTAACCCTTTATTCCAAGGAACGGAATTTGACTTCCGAAGGTCAACCGCGAGTGAACGTCAACAACTCCGATATGACAACATTGCGGACCGACTTGTCGACTGCTCTTGGGGAAGACGTTGCGACATTTATTCTCGCTTACCGCGCTTTCGGACCATCGAGTGGGACGGGCAGCACGGGTGGTCTTCCAGGCATGAGTGGCGGTGGTGGAAATTCTGGTGGTGGCAACGGAGGTGGC
>CAIJIZ010000221.1 GCA_903820735.1 uncultured Pirellula sp. | reverse complement strand
GGCAACGGGCAGGCTTACCCGATTTCGTCATGTCTTATTGAGGGAGTTTACTCTGGAGACTCGGAAGACGCACCGTCAAATCGATGCCAGATTCGGCCGATAGCAGAATAAGTCCCTGTCAACAATGCTCCAAACCCAAGAATGGTCCCGACAATTGTCAGCCAATTCCAGGTCAGCGCGATGAGAATCTTTTCGATCGCTGTATACTCTTTCGGATGTGGCTGTGCGGGCGCGAACATCAATACGAGCACCGCGAAACCAGCCCCAATCGTAAAGATCTCTGTTGATGATAGGGATACTCGAAACCGGCGACTCTTATCGACGTTTAGATGTGGAGGCTCATATGGATTGTTTGTTTCCATCGCTGCACTGTATCCGTCTGCCCAATTCGTCGAACGACCCCGATGACCGAGCGGGGACAGGTAATTTTTCCATCAGGAAGCGGCCGAACCCCCGCTTCGGTCCATCGGATTGTTCGTCCCCTCTGTGTGTCGACGAATATGTAGTAACTCGCCCCGATTCATCGATCTGACGTCTTTCGCATCGAGGGTAATGCAAGCAACAGTCGATCCGTCACCATCAACAAACTCGACCTCATACGCGGAGCCATTTGCATAGGCATGAACGACAGCACCAACATCCCCCGCAAACAGACCAGACATGGGTCTATCCGATGTCAAAACAACCATTGAGTGTTCAGCGATCATCAAGTACCCTCAGGGTAAGCGGTAACCAATCGAGGTGGCGAATTCTCTTCTACGATCCAAACAGCAACAACCCCACCGGGACGACGATCGTCAGTCCCAATCTCGCCTACTGTTTCGTATTTTACACCGTACGGAGAAGGTTTGGCAATGAAGTTCTCACAGGAAGTGGCGATAGTAAGAAGATCATCGCGAAGTTCTTCCCAGTTTTGACGAGGATAGCCGACAGAAGCGAACCAAGCGGCCTTCGTTCCACCAACCGGATGCGCTGGATTGAGGAGGTAGTCGCAGAGTTTTTCCTTGGTGACGATCGATTTTTCAGCGTCAGGAAACGCCATTTGTTCTCCAAGGCACGAACGATAAAAATCACGTGGTTACGGCCAAGTGACTTACCATCAGGAAACGCGCGATCCGCAACTCGCGTGCATTTTTTTGTTATCGGTACTCCCTGTCGAGTGAATCCAGTTCATGGATATCCCGCCACCATGTCCGGCGAGCATTGTATACGCTCCAGTCGGTTCGGACTGGTCCATCATTAACACTATCGTTGGTTTTGCACCGAATAGAGTATACGCGATTGAACGTTTTCCAGGGCAAGAGCCTCGCGTTCCAAATAGTTCGTACTCGGATTCGACCAACCGGCGATACAAGCCCAGCGCCAAACATCGAGCCGAGACACATGCGACCAATTCTTTCGTCACTGCACAAGATCCGCATCATTCCTCGACAGTTCAGACCAAGCTGCCAATGTGCCGTTGCGACAAAGCCATTCCAGTCAGGTTTTCGCTCGCGATCCCATAAATCACCACCACTCTCGGTGAGTGTGTACCGAGGCCTATAAGACCAATCTCTGGTTTCGACGTTGAATACAGGACCGATGCTCTCGTTTAGTAGTCGTCGGTCTACCAATGAAGCAAGTGTAGCGCGAAGTCGGTCGTCGTCGAGTGAATGGGAGTACCGACAATTCATGTGGAAAGAGTAGTCGTCAATCCGCAAATGATCAAACGCCAGCGACGTGTCAAAAAGGAAATCGAACAAGAGAAGTTCGTTGTCCGTAAGATCGGTCGCGTGTGATCGTTTTGGTAACTCCATGTTTGGCGGGGATTCTGTTTACCGACGAACGGTGGCGATCAGCGAGGCCGAGGAGTTGACTCAACCCAAGTCAAAAACGGCCGATCGAGGCCTTCGTCTGCATCGCTTGGTTCTGGCTCTTCGTCGTGCTCGTGCTCAGCTTCGCGGTGCTCGTGCTCGTAATCGCCTGACTGATTGTACTCGCTCAATGATTCCGAGACACCATCGAATTTCATCGCCATCCGAGTCAACATCGCGACAATTCGAGCCAGCTTGG
>CAIJIZ010000220.1 GCA_903820735.1 uncultured Pirellula sp. | reverse complement strand
TGAATGAATACAGCCATGAGAACGGCCGCGGCGAAGAGAACCGATGGCAATCCTAATCGCAAGAATTTTCGTCGCTTTTTGAGTGTCTCAGAAGGGGTGCTTTGTTGAACGAATAGGCCGAGAGTCTCGGCGAGAGAGACTATCGCAGCCCAAGGTGCGAGCAGGAGTCGCTGCCAAGCTGGGCGAATCGGATCACCGAGCTCATCGACAGAATCCGCATTCTGCAAGTCGGTAATCAGGTGAAATGGTTCCGCGAACTGCCGAAGCAATCTGGCGAAAAAATCGCGCACGGAGCGCAGGCAAGCTTGGAGTAATGCGAACATACTTGCAGGACAGGCCGCAGTAGTTGACCTGGTAGGTAAGCTGTTTGAATGGCGGGAAATTCGATCGGCTTCGTTTTTTGCCTAGGGCGATAGTGCTATTGCCGAGGATCGATTCGGATCGAGTATAATCGCAGACCGGGTGGGATTCCTACCGTAGCGATGCGGATTCAAGCGTGATTCACGGAAAACTAATTTACTAGCTGGCAGACCGGCTTATTTACTGGCAGGCCGGCTTATTTACTGGCAGGCCGGCTTATTTACTGACAGACCGGCAGGGAGAAAAATCAGATGGGACGAGATTTATTGTTTCTGTTGAAAGAAGACTTTGTCGATGGGGCAGGAGCACCTTATTTCTGCCCGGACTGCGCTCAGATCACGGGAGTTTTAAGCTACTTCCCCAAGTTGCGGCATCACCTTGACATTCGTTATGTCGATTTTGCTCGGCCACGCAAAGAAATTGTTTCCTTGCTAGGCGAGCAGCATCAAGGCTGCCCTGTACTGATTCTTGATCAGCCTCCTGGAATGGACGCATTAGCGTATATGTCAGGTCAGGTCGGAGGAAAGAGCTTCGTATCCGGAGCGAAGGCTATCTCTAGTTATTGGGCTTACAAATATGGCGTATCGCGGCCTCACTAGGATTGCGGCCTTACTAGGATTGCTACCGGAGAAGTAAGACTCTTCGGAGGGCAGGTGGTTGGCAACGTGACTACCCGCCGACAACTTGCAAACTACTCGCCGAAGCAGGCGATCGTACCTTTGTCGGTGGCTACAATAATCTTCCCATTGGCGATTGCGGGCGAGGCGATGAGTTGTCCGGAGAGTTGGTAGTTCCAAACGTCCTGACCATCTTTCAGGTCGAACGCGTAAAAGATACCATCGAGCCCGCCGACCCAAGCACGCCCGTCGCAGACGACGGGAGAAGCGTCGCATCGTTTGCGCACGACCGCTTCCCAAACCATTTTCCCGTCGCTTGTATCGAGTCCGAGCACGCGTCGATTGCGGGTGGTGATCACCGCGAGTGATTTCGGCTGGCTCGAGGAAGGTCTGGCGATTGCAGGACTAGATCGAACTTCTTGAGCTCGTTCGGCGTCGATGAAAGTCCATCGCTTTTCGCTTGATTTCATGTCATAAGCGAGGACCGTTCCAGATTGGGTGGGGATGATTGCGAGATCATCGAGCAATGCTGGGGTCGATCCGCTGGGGCCTTCGAGGGGAAGTCCTTCGGCGTCTGAGGTACCTTTTTGCAAGTTGATTTTGTGCAAGCGGCCGTCGCATCCTCCGAGAAGTGCGTAGCCGTTCCAAATGGTTGGAGCAGAACGGAGTTGGTCTCCGGTTTCGTACTCCCAAGCTTTCGTGCCATCATCGAGATTGAACGCGAAAAGTTGGCCACCTTCGCTGCTGATCAAGACAAGGTTATCTGTGAAGTTCGCACCGCCAGCCATGGCCTGTCCGATCTCCGTTTGCCAGAGAATTTTTCCGTCGGTGGCGTTCAAGCAATAGACGTTTCCGTCGTAATCGCCGAGGACAATTTTTCCGTTTCGCGAGGCGAGTGAAGCGACGAATCCATTTTTAAGGTCGAGTTTCCAAAGCTCATTGCCATTTGTCAGGTCGAGGGCGTAAACATGACCTTCGACATCTGCCGCGAAGCATTTTCCGTCAGCGAGAACCGGGGTGCCTTCGAACCCAGACTTCTCCCAGCTCTTCTCCCACAAGAGTTTGGGGGCTTTCGGAAGCGTTCCGTTCGCAATACCGGTCGATGCAGCATCCCCTCGACTGACCAGCCAATCATCGGCGTGAACAAGCCGATCAGAAAATGCTGCGAAGTTAGTAAACGCCGCAATGGTCGTGAAGTGGAAGCAACTGACGAGCAAAAGGTACTGGAGTCGCGATACGTGAGTCATGTGTATTTTGCCAGCAGTTAGAGCTATCGAGTGGAATGGTATCAGCTTGGTAGGGAATCAGTTTGGTAGGGAATCAGTTTGGTATAGAACAGGGCCTGTTTCAATGCGACGAACAGTTACCAGGATACATCCACCCAGACCAATCGGTGATCGGAGGCTTTTACCAATTCGTGATCTTCTTTGGATTCAGTGGAAGAAGGCCAGAAGACACCTTGGGCGATGACTTTGAAGTTTGCCGAGGGGAGAACGAAATCGATTCGTAGGTTTCCGGGGTTCTTGTCATTGAAGTCGCCGGTATCGTGGGCGGGGTTACCTTTGTGTTGGAGGTTTGCACCACGAGACAAGCTGGATGCTTCGGCAGCACCGGTACTTTCTGGGATCTCGTATTTAGCGACCCGGGGGTGATCGATAAGTTTTCGGATAGCGTCAGGTTGTCCGTCGCCGTCGATGGGATCGGCATTGAGATCGCCGAGGATTGCAAAGTAGGAATCCTCTTTGAGTCCGCCTCGGCGGAGTTGATCATCGACGAGGTAATCGGCGGCAGGACTGCCGGAGACATAGTCAAGCAATAGCCGTATTTCGTCGTGATTGCGACAACCGTTTCGATCCTCAGGTCCATCGAAGACCGGAGGAGTTGGGTGAGAAGCTAGGATATGAACCGTGTGGCCATCGACCTCGATAGGGATATCCCAATGGGACTTCGAGCTCAAACGAAGTTCCTTCCATATCGCTTCTGGGTAGTATGGTTTCCCGTCGGCATTTGGAATAAGGGCATTGGGCATATCACTCCAACGAAAGAGTTGGAATGTACGGATTGCAGAAGAGTCGATTGGGTAACGACTGAAGACCGCCATTCCGTATTGTCCGGGGAAGGTGCCAAAGCCCCATGCGTCGTTTGGTTCGTGCAGTTTACCGTTCGCGTCGAGATCGAGTTGCGAGTCGACACCGGTATTGACGGGTCCCGCGTAGAAATACTTCCAGGGTGGTTGATTCGCAGTGTTGCTTGTTGCTTGAGTATCAGCCGGTGCGTTGAGGAATTGGTCAAGGAATCGTTTCGCCGTGTCTTGGTCGTAGTCAAGTTCGTTGAGCAACAGGATATCGGGCGAGACCTTTTCGATGATCTCAGCAATTTTCTTGGCTTGCGAGTCTCCTTGAGCAAGATCTTCGGCTAGTTCGCCGGCCTTTTTGCGGTTCATTGCGGAATTAAAGGTCGCGATTCGCAGAGGCTTCGCTGTTTGCACGGTTTTTTGTTGGACTAGCACGTTTTGTTGCTGAGCGAAAGCAGTTTGAATCGCCGGATCGCAGCAGAGTAAGTTGCAGTAGGCGATGAACAAACATGCAGTACGGACGAGAAACTGGATTCCGCGAGGAACCGAGCGGTGGAGGGACATAGGTTGACTTTGATCGTGGTTATTGTGGTTTTTACAACGGAAGTTCAACGGTGGTTGAACTTAGAGTTCATCGGATACGCGTTTTTCGAAGCTGCGAACT